>JAYWHL010000257.1:0-9599 GCA_043777715.1 Cytophagaceae bacterium
AGCGATGCTAGGGTAGCCCCGCTACGCACTCGAAAAAATCTGCGTATGGACAAAAAACAACCTCATTTTGACCTAAAACCAAAAGTTTAAACAGCTTCAAAATCAATTCTCGACCTATACTTCATGAAAAAAACACTTTTCCTTCTAACATTTATCTTTTCAGCAAATGTTTTGTTAGCACAAAAAACACCCATGTCCGCCTCCGAAATTGATAGTTTGTTACAGTTAGAAGAAAACTCAAGCATAACGTTTAGGTTGGCTTATACCAGCAAAGCCCTTTTTGCGGGTCGAGATTTTGGCATTACGCAAACCGCCCTCATGCCAGACATAACCTATTATCACAAATCGGGACTTTATGCCGAACTCACGGGTTTGTCATATAGCAAAAGTACACCAAAATATGAGCTAACTTTTCTCTCGGCTGGCTACACAGGTTTTGTAGGAAACCTATTATATTCGGCAGAAATCAGCAAAACCTTCTACACCCAACCCGACCCCGAAAATCCTAATCCCCTGCCTTACGCCCTTGCCCTGACGGGTAGTTATGACATTGGCAAAATAAGCACAAACCTAGGCTATACTTTTATGTTCGGGAGCGAAACCGCCCATAGAATAAATTTTGGGCCTTCGTTTTTTAAGAAATGGACAAATATTGGTTTTATCGATAGGCTAAGTATCAACCCTGGGCTAAATCTTGTATTGGGCAATCAGTCAAGTAATTATAGCCAAAATTGGAATACCATTGCCAGCGGAATCAATACCAGTACTGGAACAGGAACGGGCTTTAATGCACTGGCCGCTCAAAGGCAATTAAACAACCCTAATTTACCAGCCGTAATTAGGCAAAGATTGATAGCGATGCTCAAAAAAAATGGAACTACCGCCAATGTGGCAACAGCTCCAACCAATTATTTTGGGTTAATGGCCTACGATTTGTCTCTGCCCCTAAGTGCTACCGTTGGGGCTATACGTTTTAGCCTAACGCCACATATTATTAAGCCCGTAAAACTTTTTAGTACCGAAGATATTAGTACCAAACTAAATTCCTATTTTTCGTTTAGCGTAACCTATACTCTCAAAATGGGCTTTGGTGTTTAGTCGTTCAATAATCTGCCCGCTTTTAAGAAATACCTTTTTTGATTTTACCGTAAAAAATTCTTCATAACCAAGAACGCCCTAACCTCACATTTTGTAGGTTGGCGTATCTTTAATCAATATATTTTGCAAAAAGTGTAGGAATATTTGATTTTATGCCTAATTGGCTCTAAATTTGTTCAGATTCTAATATAAAGATAGCCAAGCCTACGGCCATTCTCCCAAACCTCTTCGTTTATTGATAATTAAATCCAAATTATTTGTTCCAGTCCTCATTTCGTCTGTTTCTTTATCTTTGAAAAATATCTGATAATGGATAATAAATAACGATTTGATAGTATGTTGGCTATCAGGTAATTAAAAGTAAAAATCGAGCATTATATTAAATTCATCTTACCCTATCAGAACATTATCCTATAATTCCCAGTTTTATTATTTGAAGTTTTTATCCCCCTTTTCTTAAATATTACCGCCAAGATATTATCAAGAACGACCACCTCCCTATTTCAACCATCAAAAGAACTTTCCCTTATTACAGTTTTGTAAAATCATAAAATATCATCACGACTAGTAGCGAATAAAATCGCTATTTGAGCATTTGACAAGAAAAGCTAAAAACATTTATATGAATAACGAAAAAGACAACGTTAAAAAAGATACTCAATCTAAAGAAGCATTAGACGCCGCTGCAAAGCCAAAACGTGCGAGAATATCCAAGCCAACACCCACAGACACCGAACAGCCAAGTTTAGATTTTGCCAAAACTGACAATCCCCAACCTTTGGGTGTTGTGGTAGATGAACCCCAAACGGTATCAAAAAAAGTAAATCCCATCAAAAAGGCAAAAGAGGTCGTAAAAGTGGAGGTTGCAGAAGTAATACCAGCCCATATAGAAGAAGCCCCCCAGCCTCAAAGTTCGGAGATTTCGTTAGAAAACCTAGCCGTTACTGCCAACGACCCAGCCGATAATAATCCGCCAATGGAGGAGGTAGAAATAGAAACCGACGAGGCTTTGTTGATGAACCTACAAGCAGAAGAAAGTTTTGATATTGATGCCTTTATGGGGGATTTATCTGTACCTAAGGCAGATGAAAAACCCCGAAACGAAGATAAAAACAAGAATCTTAATCAAGGTCAAAAAAATCCTGATGGGAGTTTTAACTACAAAAAACATTACAGCCAAAACGTTCGGGAATTTGATGGATTGATTGATAATCAAGGCGTTTTGGAAATTATGCAAGACGGTAGTTATGGGTTTTTGAGGAGTGCAGATTTTAATTATTTGGCCTCGCCCGATGATATTTATGTTTCGCCATCGCAAATAAAATTATTTGGCCTCAAAACTGGCGATACCGTAAAAGGAGCGATTCGTCCACCCAAAGAGGGCGAAAAGTATTTTGCATTGTTGCGTGTGGAAACCGTAAACGGTAAAACCACCGAAGAGATTCGTGATAGGATTCCGTTTGAATACCTGACGCCTCTTTTTCCTGACGAAAAACTAAGACTATCGAACAGACCCGACCAAATTTCAACAAGAATTTTGGATATGTTTGCCCCCATAGGCAAAGGCCAAAGAGGTATGATTGTGGCTCAACCAAAAACTGGTAAAACCGTACTGCTCAAAGAGATAGCCAATGCCATTGCCAAAAATCACCCAGAAGTATTTTTGTTGATATTGTTGATAGACGAACGCCCCGAGGAAGTTACCGACATGGCCAGAAGCGTAAGAGCCGAGGTAATAAGTTCGACCTTTGATGAACAAGCCGAACGCCACGTAAAAGTAGCAAGTTTGGTGCTTGAAAAAGCCAAAAGAATGGTAGAATGTGGCCATGATGTTGTCATACTTTTAGATTCTATCACTCGTCTTGCCCGTGCCTATAATACGGTAGTGCCGTCGTCGGGAAAAATACTCTCTGGCGGTGTTGATGCCAACGCCTTGCACAAACCAAAACGCTTTTTTGGAGCTGCTCGTAATATCGAAAACGGAGGCTCATTAACCATCATCGCCACGGCCTTAATAGAAACGGGTTCAAGAATGGACGAGGTAATCTTTGAGGAATTTAAAGGTACAGGTAACATGGAACTCCAGCTAGACCGTAAACTTTCAAACAAAAGAATGTTCCCAGCCATAGACGTAACGGCCTCTGGCACACGCCGAGAGGATTTATTGATGGACAAAGACTCATTAAATCGTATTTGGATTCTTCGTAAACATCTTTCAGATATGAGTTCGGTGGAGGCAATGGATTTTCTCTTAAACAGAATGAAAGGTACTCGCAGCAATGAGGAGTTTTTAGTTTCGATGAACCGATAATCAATAATTGAGAATGAATAACACCCCCTGTTATTCATTCTCAATTACTCACTGCCAAATTAACCCAATGCCTCTACCCAATATCGAACTCCCTCCAAAATACTATCTTACGTATTTTGAGTACTTATTGAATTTTGTAGAAGCCAAGTATGCACATATCCTTAACGAAGAAGAGCGTAATTTTATAACGAATTTTAAGCTACTATCAGAAGACGAAAAATGCCTTTTTGTGAGATTTAGTAATCGAAAAGGTGTTTTTTTCAAAACCGATAAACTCAATTACACCGAAATTGATGATATTCCGAAGGCTCTAAATTCCTTAAAAATAAAAGGATTTTTGCACGAAATTGAATCTATAAAAGTTGAACATTTTTTGCTTATTGGTTTGCTCGAAATTTTCACAAAACCTGAACTTTTAGCTTTTCTCAAAACTTTACAAATAGAAACAAAAGGGCTTTCTGGTCTTAAAAAAGAAAGTATTTTAGATTTTTGTATCGAAAACACCATACAAAAACCTTGGCTGGCGGTTCTGCCCAAAAACATCGTACACCTAGGCTTTGAGACCGAAACCATGATGTTGAAGTTTTTATTTTTTGGTAATCGCCATGCCGAAATGACCGAGTTTGTGATTAGGGATTTGGGCATAATGAAATACCAAGAATTTGACGAAGACAAACTCGTAGCCCAGTTTGCTACTCGCCAAGAAGCCGAAGATAAACTAAAGGTATCGTTGGCAAAAGAAGATTTTTATACCATGCAAGCCGCCCAAATAGACCCACAAAACATTTATATTTGGTTTGACGATTGGGCAGCTACGCAAAAAAATATCCTAGACCCAAGCGTTTTGCCCAATTATGAACGTTTGGTTGTAAAAGTGGGAATGTATCTCGAAAAACAAAAACTATACCAAGAAGCCCTCTCTATTTTAAGACTCACAAAGTTAGCCCCTTCAAGAGAACGGCAAGTGCGAGTGCTACAAAAAATAAATCATTTAGACGAAGCCAAAGCCCTATGTGAGATACTTTTGGGCGATTTTCAGAATGCTGATGAACGTTTTTTTGCGATTGATTTCCTCGAAAAACTCAGTTCTAAAAAACGTACAAAAAAAGCCGTTACCCAACAATTACACAATTCAGAAAGTATAGCCATTCCCCTCGATTGGAAATATCAAGTAGAAGCAGGCGTAATTGATTATTACGAACAGCAAGGCCACAGGGCTTTTTTTGCTGAAAATCATCTTTGGAAAAGTATCTTTGGGCTATTGTTTTGGGACATTGTTTTTGATACCAACGCCATGGCCATTCATCATCCCCTCCAACGCTCGCCTTCTGATTTGTATAAGCCTATTTTTTGGGAAAATCGTAGAAATAAACTTTTGGAAAGGCTCGAAATTCTAAACGACCCCGCCGATTGGCAGGTTTATATCGAGCAAATTTTCTTTGAAAAACATGGTACAACTAATCCGCTTGTAGAGTGGTTTCCTGGAATTTTTGAGGCCGTAAACGTGGTTTTAAGCAAAATTGAAGCTCCCAAAATGGCTAAGATAATGCTGGAAATGGCCAAAAATATGAAAGAAAACACAAGGGGTTTTCCTGATTTATTTATGTGGACTGCCGATGGTTATAGTTTTGTGGAGGTAAAATCCCCGACTGATAATTTATCAAATCAGCAATTGTATTGGCTTCATTATTTTGAGGAAATTGGCGTTAATTCAAAAGTTTTACGAGTAACTTGGGAGGATACTAATTTGAATTTTACATAAAACTTCTTGGCTCAACTATAATTTGTACGGAAATTCATTTTAAACCACCAAGTCTCAAAGACACCAAGTTCTTAAAGTAAGTAATTTTAATAACTTGGAGACTTCGTGCCTTGGTGGCTTTTTTTAATCCTGTATTAGTAATGGAAGAACCAACTTCTTCAAACTTAAAAACAAAAAAGCCTGCCATAATAATATGACAGGCTTTTAATATTTTGGAAAGATTGGCGAACCAATCAATCAGCTAGTAGCGCTTTTGGTAGCCACCTGTGCGAGCAGGACGCTCTTCACGAGGACGGGCTTCGTTTACTACTAATGGACGACCAGCAACGTCTTTTTGGTTCAAATCTTCGATTGCCTGCGAGCCTTCGGCATCGTTAGACATTTCTACAAAACCAAATCCACGACTACGGCCAGTTTCTTTGTCTTGAACGATTTTGGCAGAAGATACTTCTCCAAATGGTTCAAAAAGTTCTCTCAATTCTCCATCAGTCATACGGAAACTGATGTTTGCAACATAAATGTTCATTGTCTTAATGTTAAAAAGTTCAAACTACTGAATGCTCAAAATATACCTCTCCATGTCCAGTAGCAAACGAAAAACCGTAACACTAAAACAGAATTCAGACAAATCAATCATCAATAGCGTTGTAAAGGTAATAGTATTTTTTGAATCATTACAATATTTTTAGAAAATTCATTGTTTTTTACTATTTTATAATGTGTTCGGCCTAATTTTTGATTGAAAGTGCCTCATTTTAGCCCTAGTTGGGCATCAATCCAGTTGTTCCAATAATTTTGGGCGGTACTGTTTTGGCCATGGTTTGTTTCGGTATCATATTGTTCTTGTAATTTCTGATGCTCTCGATAGGCTTCCAAAAAAAGATATTGAACTTGCGAGTTATAATCGTCGATACTGAAAAGTTCGATGCTTAGGGTTTTCTTGAACCGATTGGTCGCAATTTGGCTAATATCAAAATGTCTTTGTTCATGGATTAGGCTTTCGGGGTCGTTTTTGGCAATGTCCATCGCCCAAGAACCTTCTTTGAGCATATAGGTTTTTGTACTGATTTCGAGTACAATAATTCCATCTTGTACGGTGGCATTGCCTTCATAAGAAAAAGACGTAAAAACACTTGCTTGGTATTTACGTTTGTTGGCAGCCGAGGCTCTAAAATCAGCCCAAGAAAGGTGTTTTGGGTAAAAAACAGTATCGTCTTGTTGGATAATTTGTGGGTTTATGAATTTTATCTTTACAAATTGGGCAAGTTGTGGGGCAATTTTTTCATTTGTTTTTATCCATTTATCAAAATAAATGATGGATTTATCAATGGCCATTGCGATACTTTGCTGGTAAGCTAAAATAGCATTTGGGCTTCTCAAAATGCTATTCCCACCCGAATACTCGGTAAGAAAAACACTGGTTTGCTCATCTCTGATGATTTCAAAAATAAATTTTAACCTAAATTTTCCTTCTATTTTTTGGGGAGAGATTTGTTTTTCGATAAGATTAAACGCTTGAATTTTAATTAAAATCTGAAAACCAGTTTTATTGGAGAAGTAGGTATCGGGTAAGTGTTTTTTGAGGGCTTTAGGTAGGTCTGAAATGAGGGTAAGGTTTTCTGATTTTTGGTTAATGATAATATTGCCAATTGTGTTTTGGATAGGGCGAAAATCTTGGATAATTTGGATACAATAATTGCTGGATAGGTTTGGTAAAGTACTTTTGGCAAATGTTAATTGCGTTTGAGCCTTGGTAACAAAACCACAAATCAGCAAATAAAATAGTAGGGGCTTGAATAAATGGCTTGTTAATGATTTCATTATCAAATGGTTGATATATTCCTTAAAAATACTTGAAAAATAGTTTGGAAATGTGCAAGTAAATACCTACGTTAGATAAACAATTTGAACACTCAATTTGTGAGGTAATTTAATTTTTTCACTTAAAATTTTTTGCTTATGAAACTGCAAGTCCACGCTATTCACTTCAATGCAGACAATAGTTTGCTAGAGTTTATCCAACAAAAGCTCAACAAGTTAGACCAATTTTATGACCGAATAACGAGCGGTGAGGTTTTTCTGAAACTGACCAAAGGAGATTCCAGCAAAACGCACGCTAAACTAATAGAAATAAAAATAAATGTACCAGGGGCATCGTTGTTTGTAAAAGAAACGGCCAAATCGTTTGAAGAAGCCCTCGATATTGCCATAGAGGCGTTGAAATCTCAAATTAAAAAATTTAAGGAGAAAGTAACCGAAAAATCTGCACCCAAAGCGGTGATTGTAGATATTAATAACACAGATGATATTTTGGATTTGGATTAAGGTTTTTTTTAACTACAAACACAAAAAGCGATTCATTATGAATCGCTTTTTGTGTTTATGAAGCTGATTTGCCTTCGAGTTCTTTCAGAAATGCCTTAAAAGTAGTTTCGATTGGCTTTGTATTTAGAGAACCGATTCTTTAAAATTATCTTTTAATCTCGTTGCTGGGCATTACAATATCTTCGTCTTCTAAAAGTTTGGCAAGGTTAAGCACACAATTGTCAAAAAGAGGAATGTCTTCATTAAAATCAACCATGTACCAGCGTTCGGTAGCACTGCTTACAAATATTTTTTTTGATTTTGTGGTTATCCAAATCACTTTTTCTGTTCCAAAATCAAGCATTTTTCTGGATTTTGCAATTACATAATCCCATTCGTTTGTCCATTCCGACTCGCTTAGTTCTATTTTTATATCAATCTCAATGACCAATTTTGGAGCTTTTGTAAAATATTTTTCGTCTAAAACAATGCCTTCTCTGTCGTAAATGGCAATGTCGTTTGCCAAATTATCGCCCAAGCCAAGATGCAAACCTGCTTCGTTTGAGCCAACAAAGTATTTTTTTCGATTGATATTATTGAAAACAAAAGCGTTCAATATGGACACTAAAATTGATTGTAATGAGCTACTTCCCATAATTTGTTCTATTTTTTTCTTTCCTGATAATACATCTTGATAGCCTTTATAAGGCAAAAGCTGGCCGTTTATTTCTTCATATACTAGGTACGAGGGAATTTTACGAGTTTTGGGTTTGCGTTTTTTGTCTATTGTTAGCATAGCTGTCGTTTTTTGAGTGCTTTGTGTATCACGAACTAAGTTAGTTGAAATTGCTAAAAATTAGTGTTTGCTAATGGTTTCGCTTACTTTGGGCATAAGGGCAAGGGCTTTCATCAGGGTTTCATCGGTCGGGTTCATTACCTGATAATATTCGTTATTGAGGCCGCTATTGGCTTTCTTTTGCCAAATTTGTCTTGCAATATATGCCTTTATTTGGTATTTTATGAGTGGTTTCGAGCGTTGATATTCAGACTCCTTGAGCTTAACGCCATTTTCGGTAGCTGTTTTTACCATTTCGTTCAGCATGGTTTCGTTTACTACAAAAGTCTTTAAAAATACGTTGAAATCTTGTTTTTCTAAACTTGCTTTGTGCGTCAAGGCATACTTAAAAGCATAAGCCCTGATGCTGCTTGTACTCCATAATTGATATAAATAATTAGACATTTGGGTGGTGTCTCGTGCCACAAAAACGTCTGGCATGATGCCCCCGCCACCATAAACCAATCGTCCATTATCGGTTTTGTAAGTCATTTTTTTGTTTTGTTTTATACTATCGGCATTAAACATTTCACCATTTTTTAAGCGTTTGGCATAGTCTTGGTCATATTTTTCGTCTCCGCCAAGGCTATATGGTTTTTGGATACTTCGGCCACTTGGGGTATAATATCTTGATATAGTGAGCCTTAACTCCGAGCCGTCAGATAAATTGATGGGCATTTGTACCAAACCTTTCCCAAACGACCTCCGCCCAACTACCAAGGCTCGGTCGTGGTCTTGTAATGCTCCTGCCACAATTTCAGAAGCCGACGCCGAGCCTTCGTCCACCAACACAATTACTGAACCTTGCTCAAATTGGCCTTCAAATTTTGTAAAAGTCTTGCTGTCGTACTGTGTGCCTTTGCCGTCGGTTGATACAATCACTTTCTCGCCCGAAAGCAACTCATCAGCCATTTTTTCGGCACGGTCTTTATAGCCTCCACCATTGCCTCTAAGGTCCAGAATCAGTTGTTTCATGCCTTGGCTTTTTAGGCTTCCGACGATTGTCCTAAATTCTTCGTAGGTAGATTCAGAAAAACGAGTAACCTTAATAAAACCCGTTTTGGCATCTATCATATAGCCTGCATCTATCGAAAACGATGGAATACGATCTCGTTTTACTGTAAAATTCAAAGGTTGTTTTTGGCCTTTCCTGCCGATTTCTAATTTTACTTCCGAGCCTCTTGGCCCTCTTAAACTATTAAAAACCAAGGCACTGGTTAGGTTTTTGCCTGTTAGGTTTGTGCCATTGGCTTTCAAGATGGCATCGCCCGCCATAATGCCTACGCTCT
>JAYWHL010000258.1:0-9588 GCA_043777715.1 Cytophagaceae bacterium
CAAAGCGGCTGTTGGAAGGAGTACTATGCCCAAAGAGCAAACAAAAAGGCTAAAAAGGCATAAAAAAACCGCTTTTATGCCTTTTTTATGCCTTTTTGACTCAAATTCGCTCACTAAAAATAAAAATCAATGATAAAAACCTAAATCAACTCAATAAATGAGTTTCCTAAACAAAAATAGGAGAATTGGGACTTTTTACACAACCCCACCCATGCGAAAGCAATATTCGAACTTTTTTTTCCCCGTGGTCTGTGGCTTTTTCCCCCGTGGTCTGTGAGCCACAGACCACTCTAGGTTGTTACAAATTGCTTTCGCAAAGGTGTTTGGTGAGCCACCAACCACGGAAAAATTGCTTACGAAAAGGTGTTTGGTAAGCCACCAAACACGTAAATACACAATCCTAAATATGAAAATAATCCGTTTTATCATCATTTTATTTTTTGCATTTTTGTCTGAACTTCATGCTCAAAGTCAATGGGCGGTCGATAAAATTCCTGTTGGATTAAGCGAAAAAGCCCATGCCGTTGTGCGAGTTAGTGAAACTTTTTTTACGGTAAAAAACATTGGCGAAGCCACCGAAAAAATACATTACGTAATTACGATTTTGGACGAAAAAGGCTTAGAAAACGCCAGTATGACCGTTTTTTACAATAAACTTCAAAAAATAAACGATTTTGAGGGTTTTCTCTATGACGAAAAGGGCGAGAGAATAAAACGTTTGAAAAACAATGAAATCAAAGATGGAAGTGCCAACAGAGAAGGGACTTTTTATTCGGACAATCGCTATAAATATGCGAACTTCAATTATGCGATTTATCCTTTTACGGTTGAATTTAATTATGAAACCACGTCCACAAATATGCTTTTTTATCCAACATGGATACCCCAAGAAAATGAAGAAACCACGGCAGTAGAATATTCACTTTTTAAGGTAAAAATGCCTGTTGGCATGGAACTACGCTATAAATTGCTTAATCTTATGACGCCACCAGTCGTAAAAGAAGCCGCAGACGGCAAAACCTATATTTGGGAAATTGGAGGACAAAAAGTGTTTGAAAATGAGCCTTATGCACCGCAATGGATAAAAATGGGAAAAGGGGTGCTAACCGCCCCAACCATGTTTGAAATAGAGGGCTATAAAGGCAGTGCCAAGACCTGGAAAGAACTCGGAGAGTTTGATAATTTATTGGCAAAAGATAGAGATATTCTTCCCGAAAATATCAAAACGGAGGTTCAAACCTTGGTTGCAGGAATTAGCGACCCCATGCTTAAAACCAAAAAGATTTATGAATATCTCCAGTCCAAAACTCGCTATATCAGCATTCAGTTAGGGATTGGGGGCTGGCAACCTTTTGAGGCAAAACAAGTGGCCGAAAAAGGCTACGGCGACTGCAAAGCCCTGACCAATTACACGCAAGCCCTGCTTAAAAGCGTGGGGATTCCATCGTTTTATGCTTCTATTAAGGGTGGGCAGGGGCAACGGGAAGTTCAAGCCGATTTTCCGTCTCAACAGTTTAACCACGTAATGCTTTGTGTGCCTATCCAAAAAGATACCGTATGGCTAGAGTGTACCTCCCAAGACAATCCTTTTGGCTATCAAGGTAATTTTACGAGCGACCGTTTTGCCCTGTTAGCAACCCCCGAAGGCGGAAAATTGGTGAGAACTCCCGCCTATAAAGCTACTGAAAATCAGCAAATTAGAAAAATTGAAGTAAGTCTAGCCGAGGATGGAAATGCTAATGCAGAAGCCGTTAATATTTTTTCGGGAATTTTATATGATGAGTATGCAAGTATCAAAAGCCAACTAAGCCCCAACGACCAGAAGATGGCCTTGTATAAACGAGTTGCCCTTCCGAGTTTTGAGTTGAATCGTTTTAGTATTCAAGAAGACAAAAAACGTATTCCAGTGGCAACGGTTAAGATGTCGTTGATGATTAGGAAATGTGCCTCGAAAAGCGGAACAAGGATGTTCTTGACGCCCAATTTGATGTCGATTGAAAGCACCATTCCGCCAAGTTTGGACAAGGCAAGAACCCAAGATGTTGAGTTACGAAATGCGTATTCTGAAATAGATACCATAAGTTTTGTTTTACCCAAAAATATAAATGTTGAGTTTAAGCCAGAATTGATAAAATTTGAAAATAAATTTGGAAGCTATTTGGCTGATAATCAAATAAAAGACGGTAAGTTATTGTATATCAGAAAATTTATTAGAAATCGGGGGACATTCCCTGCAAGTACGTATCCCGAATTAATAGAGTTCTATAAAAAAGTTGTAAAATCCGACAAATCCCAAGTTGTAATGAAATTCTGAAAACAACCACTCGTAACTGGACATCATTTTCTTAGTGTTTACCATAAATCCTTAAATTCATGTATTTCAATTCTATTCTTTACAAAAACATAAAATTGTTGGTTTTAACAGTTTTAGTTTTTTCCAAAACACTCGCTCAAGACGCTCCCATAAAATTTGGTAAAATCGACGTTGCCGACCTTCAAATGAAGGTATATCCAAAAGATACCACTGCCGAAGCAGTAGTTTTGGGAGACGTTGGCCGAGCCTATTTTGATTATTCAAGCAGCGGTTTTGCATTAATTTATGAACGCCACAGAAGAGTCAAAATTCTTAAAAAATCGGGTTATGATTGGGCTACCGTTAAAATACCCTTGTATAATAGCAAAGCCAAAACAGACAAAGAGGAGGTTTTAGACCTGCGTGGCTATACCTATAACCTCGAAAACGGGCAGATTATCAAGGATAAACTGGAAAAAGAATCAATTGTTTTGGAGAAAGAAGATGAAAACAATAGTGTAAAAAGATTCACTTTCCCCAAAGTAAAAGAAGGTACAATCGTAGAATATTCCTACAAACTAAAGTCTGATTTTTATTATAATTTTCGGGACTGGATTTTTCAAAGTACTATCCCTGTGGTATGGAGTGAGTTCTCTAGCTCTGTTCCTGAATATTTTTCTTATCGTAAATTGATGCAAGGCTCTGAGCCACTATTTATTAATAAAGAGAGCGAGGGTATGGCTGTTTTTATGATTAAGACTGACCGAAATTCGCTAGGCAATATGAGTGCAGTTACTAAAGAAAATCGTTGGGTTGTAAAAGACGTTCCCGCCATTCGTAACGAGCCTTTTATCACAACCATCAACGATTATGTTTCAAAAATGGAGTTTGAACTATCCTTTACTTCTTTTCCAGGAAGTGGCTATAAAAATTATGCAAGTAGTTGGAACAGTATCAATGATAGATTGATTGAAAACGAATTTTTTGGCCAACAACTCAATCAATCAGGGTACTTAAAAGAGATTGTACCCAGCATTAAAGCAAGTACCAAAGACACCTTGGCACAAATAGAATTGGCTTACAATCATATCAAACAAACCATGACTTGGAACGAGCGTACGTCATTGTATGTTGGCACAACATTAAAGAAAGCTTACGAAGCAAAAACAGGAAATGTCGCAGACCTCAATTTGATGTTGGTACGCTTGATTAGAGAATTAGGCTTTGATGCCAACCCAGTGATTTTGAGTACAAGAGATAATGGGAGAATACTAGATAATTATGTGCTGTTGAGTAAATTTAATTATGTAATAGCCCACGTAAACATTGGTGGTAAAGATTTGTTTTTAGATGCCACCGCTTCCCAATCACCAATGGGCGTGTTACCAATTCGAGCTTTGAATGGGCAAGGGCGGCTTATTCACAAAGAGCATACCCGCTGGGTAGAGTTAAACTCTCCAGCAAAATATTCAGAAACGGTGATGGTTAATGTGGGTTTGAACCCCGATGGAACGGCCAAAGCCAATCTTGAAGCTACTCACTTTGGGTACGATGGCATAGACGAAAGGAAAAAGTATTATGGTCAAGGAAAAGAAAAATATATTGAGGCTATCAAAAATAAGAATACCAACTGGAGCATAGAAAAAACGAATATCGAAAATATTGATAATGCCAACGACCCGTTTGTATTGAGACATGAGTTGAAGATAAATGATTTTTCGACAGTGGCGGGAGAAAAAATCTACTTCAATCCTATTATGTATGGCTCTCAAAAAGAAAATCCTTTCAAAAACCCAGATAGAAGGTTCAGAGTAGATTTTGGGGTTTTATCAGAAAACAACTTTCTTGCAACTTATACCCTACCAACTGGATATGTTGTTGAAGAAATCCCCAAAAACATTAAAATTAGTTTGCCAAATGATGGCGGTAAATTTTCTTATGCCATAGCATTAACTGAAAAAGGCGATTTGTCAATTTCGAGTAAAATATTAATGAAAAAAACAGCCTATTTGATAGAAGAATACGATGCCTTGAGAGCTTTTTATGACCAAATTATACAAAAACACGCTGAGCAAATTGTTTTGAAAAAGAAGTAGTTCGAGTAAAAGATAAGGTTTTAAACTGTAAAATAATTCTCCTGAATTGCCACTCCCTGCAATTCGGGAGAATTGCTTTACAGTTGCTTTTCCGTGGTCTGTGGCTCACAGACCACCCATGCGAAAGCGATACTCGGACTTTTTTTTCCGTAGTCTGTGGCTCACAGACCACCGATGCGAAAGCAATACTCATACTTTTTTTCCCGTAGTCTGTGGCTCACAGACTACCCATGCGAAAGCAATACTCATACTTTTTTTCCCGTAGTCTGTGGCTCACAGACTACCCATGTGAAAGCAATACTCATACTTTTTTTCAACTATGAATAAAAATCGTAATTCTAAAATTGTTCAGTACTTTGCCAAAACTACTTATTCAACTATGCCCCAACTCACAGCCCCTGCACCTTGGCAACTCACTGGCCAAGGCTATATCTTACTCTATAAATTCCCAAAATGGTTTGTAGAAAAACATGGATTTTTGAGCCAATACCAAGCCCAAACTTTTAGTGGCTATTTTGGTACGGTAATGTTGGTAGATTACGAAAGTTCGGGCGTGGGGCCTTACCAAGAATTATTGTTTATTGCTGGAATGTTTGATATTGCCGATAAAAATCGCTTTTCTATTTCCAAGATTTATGTTTCAAGCCAAGACAGTGTGGATAACGGCATTAGGAATTGGGGGATTCCAAAAGAAAAAGCTAATTTTAGTTGGGAAACGGTGGACAAAAACACAGAAAAAATTGTTGTTTCTAATAACGGAGCAGTATTTTTTGAGGCGACTTTTCAAAAAAAGTGGCTTAAATTTCCCTTAACAACGGCTTTAACACCCTTGAATGTGGCTCAAAAACTAGGCAATGATTTGATGATAACCAAGCCAACTGCCAAAGGACAAGGCCAATGGGCGGCGATTAAATCCCTAAAAGTTGATGCAAAGTTTTTCCCTGATTTGAGTTTGGTAAAACCAATAGCCGTAATAGCCACCAATGATTTTAAGATGGTTTTTCCTGTGCCAGAAATCAAAGAAAGTTATTTTTAAAAATTGACAAAAATCAAAAATATGAATACAGCCTTTTTACAACCAATTATCAACTCACCAGATTTGCCAAAATATATTGCAAAACTGACGGAAATATATCAATCTGAACAAGAAAAACGTACAGATTTTTATAACCAAATTACCGAAAACGATAAAGCCGAGTTTATCAACGGGCGTGCTATTTTTCATTCGCCAGTTCGAAAAAAACATAATGATGTTTCGGGAAACCTTCAATTATTATTACAGGCTTATGTCTTGAAAAATAATTTAGGAAGGGTTTATGTAGAAAAACTGATGATAGAACTAACTCGTAATAGTTATGAACCGGATTTATGTTTTTTTGAAAAAAAGATAGTTAAATCTTTTGACGAAGACCAAATGCTGTTTCCTCCCCCAGAATTTGTGGTTGAGATTCTCTCGAAAAGTACCGAAAAAAACGACCGAGGCATTAAGTTTACGGATTATGCCCAACATAACATAAAAGAATATTGGATAATTGACCCTACCAAAAAAACAGTTGAGCAATATTTTTTGAGCCATGGCCAATACGACTTAAACCTAAAAAGCCACGAGGGCGAAATAGAAAGTAAAGTGATAAAAGGCTTTAGAATACCGATTAAGGCTATTTTTTCTGAAAAAGAAAACCTAAAAACATTACAAACGATTATCTAAATCTAAGACTTAACATACCCCCAAAAACAGTTATGAAAGCAGTATTATGCCATAATTTTGGCTTGCCCGATAGCCTCGTTGTTCAAGATATTCCTAGCCCAGTAGTTGGCAAAGGGCAGGTGCTGGTTAGTACCAAAGCCTGTGGGGTTAATTTTCCTGATACGCTTATTATTCAAAATAAATATCAATTTAAGCCACCGATGCCATTTTCGCCAGGGGGCGAGGTGTCGGGTATTGTAAAAGAAGTGGGAGAGGGCGTGCGGCACCTCAAAGTTGGCGACCGTGTGTTTTCGATGACGGGTTGGGGTGGTTTTGCCGAAGAAGTCCTTGGCGATGCCCTAAAAACCCTGCCCATGCCCGAGGGTATGGATTTTGTAACGGCCGCTACCACCATGTACACCTACGGTACGTCCTATCATGCCCTCAAAGACCGAGCAAAACTCTTGGCTGGCGAAACGCTTCTGGTTATGGGTGCTGCGGGGGGTGTTGGTTTGGCAGCGGTACAGTTGGGCGTAATGATGGGGGCAAAGGTAATTGCGGCGGCTTCTACCGACGAAAAACTGGCTGTGTGTAAACAACTGGGAGCGTCCGAAACCATTAATTATAGCACCGAAGATATTAAAATTCGTGTAAAAGAATTAACCAACGGCAAAGGCGTAGATGTGGTTTATGACCCCATCGGCGACCGATACGCCGAACCCGCCATACGGTCATTGGCTTGGAAAGGTCGCTATTTGGTAGTGGGTTTTGCGGCTGGCGAAATCCCGAGTATTCCGCTCAACTTGGCTTTACTCAAGGGGGCATCAATTATGGGTGTTTTTTGGGGCCAATTTGCGGCCTTAGAACCCATGAACAGTATGCAAAATTTTCAAGAGATATTACAGTGGATTGCACAAGGCAAGCTAAAACAACATATTTACGGTGAATATTCTTTAGACAATGCCCACCAAGCCCTCCAAGCCATCATGGAACGTAAGGTAGTGGGTAAAGTAGTGATTACGGTTTAATTGTAGAGAATTTGAGAAGCGAGAATTTGAGAAGGTAGAATAGGAATAACTTCTATCTTCTCAATAACCATCTTCTCGCTTCCCAAATCCTGAATAAAAAATGAAACTCTTAGATTTTATTGGCAATACGCCTTTGGTTGAAGTAAATAAACTTAATCCAAATCCAAACGTTCAGATATACGCCAAGCTAGAGGGCCACAACCCAGGCGGAAGCGTAAAAGACCGTGCCGCTTATCGCATGATAAAAGGGGCAGTTGAGCGTGGCGAAATCAAGAAAGGCCAAAAATTAATAGAAGCTACAAGTGGAAACACAGGGATAGCTTTGGCCATGATAGCTCGTTTGTATGATATTGATAT
This sequence comes from Cytophagaceae bacterium, assembly GCA_043777715.1. Taxonomy (GTDB): domain Bacteria; phylum Bacteroidota; class Bacteroidia; order Cytophagales; family Spirosomataceae; genus JAYWHL01. Next base: position 7,462 of record JAYWHL010000258.1, read on the forward strand.
TGAGCTGGTTATGCCCGAAAATTCTACACGTGAACGGGTCCTAACAATGGAAGCCTTTGGGGCAAAAGTTACGCTAACGTCTGCCAGTACAGGCATAGAGGGTTCAAGAGATTATGCCGATGTTAAAGTGGCCGAGGGCGGATATTTGATGCTCAATCAGTTTGCCAATCCTGATAATTATATGGCTCATTATGAAGGTACAGGCCCTGAAATTTGGCGAGATACGAACCAAAAAGTTACGCATTTTGTGTCGTCTATGGGTACAACAGGTACAATTATGGGAACGTCTATGTACTTAAAAGAGCAAAACCCAGCCATTCAGATAGTGGGTTGCCAACCTACCGAAGGCTCTAAAATCCCAGGCATTCGCCGTTGGCCACAAGCCTACCTACCCAAAATATTTGATGCTTCTCGTGTGGATACTATTTTGGATATTGCCGAAGCCGATGCCAAATATATGAGCAATCGATTGGCCAAGGTAGAGGGTATTTTTGGGGGAATGAGTAGTGGTGGGGCTGCCACAGGGGCAATTCGCCTAGCCCAAACCCTAACCGCAGGCGTGATTGTTTTTATCGTCTGCGACCGTGGCGATAGGTATTTGTCTAGCGATTTGTTTGGTGTATAAGTAGATTTAAGCAATTGTCTGTGCTGGCCGATACTCGGTATTAGCTTGAAAAACAGGGTGTTATGATTTTTCCGTGTTTCATGCTACATTTCTTTTCCGTGGTTGGTGGCTCACCAAGCACCTTTGCGAAAGCAATATTCTTAGACAAATCTCTGTGTTATGCTATATTTTGTAGAATTGTCCAGTACTCAGATATTTTGTCTAATACTCGGTTTATTAAAGATTCTCCCCGCCTTAATTTTTCACAATCACAAATTCTACCCTACGATTCTGTTGGCGGTGTTCGTCGCTGTCGTTGGCCACTTTGGGTTTGGTTTCGCCATAGCCCTTTGCCAATAATCTGATAGGGGCGATGGATTTGCTCAATAAATAATTTTTAACGGCATCGGCACGGTCTTGGGAAAGTTTATTATTGGCTTCGTCGCTACCAATATCGTCGGTATGGCCGCTGATTTCAATCGTCATTTTTGGGCGTTCGGTTAATAACTGTACCAATCTGTTAAGTTCGGGATAGGAGTCGCTTTGTAAACTCGATTTGGCCAATTCAAAGAAAATATTATTCAGAGCAATAACTGTTCCCGCCTCGGCAGGGGTTACGGCCAAGTCCTTTCCTGTAATTTCTTGATATTTACTCCCACCCATGTTGCTCAAATCGATGTTTTGAGACGTGGCCACATAGCCATTTACTACGGCCGTAATGCCGTATTTTTTACCATAAGGCAATATTATTTTGTATTCGCCCGTAATTGGGTCAGGGGTAGCAATGCCCAATTCGTTGCCGTCGGGTAGGGTTTCGTAAATAATTTTGGCATTTACAGGTACTTTTTTGGTTTTGGCATCAAACAATTTTCCGCTCAATAAAACCACAGGTTCGGCTTGTAAATTATTAATGTTTGGGCTTTGACTATTTTTGTCAGCACCATTTTTACGATTATTATTATCGTTTTGATTTTTGTCGTTAGGGTTTTCAGTGCTTGCCAAATCACTCCCCGAACCTATGCCCGATGGGCCAGTTGGTGCTTTTTGGTCTAGTTTTATTCTTACTAAATCGCCTTTGCCCAAGCCACCTTTTCTAGTTACCAAATAGGCATAGTCGCCAATGGCCGATACGGAATAATAGGCATCATAATCCTCCGAATTGATAGGTACACCTAGGTTTTTGGGTTTGCTCCATTTTTCCCAAGTTTTATCTAGTCGCTTACTCACCCAAATATCATTACCTCCCAAACCGCCTGGTCTATCGGTCGAAAAATAGAGTGTTATACCATCTGGGGCCAAAAAAGGCGTAGTCTCTGTAAAATCGGTGTTGATGTCATCGCCAAGGTTCATCGGCTCGCTCCAGTCGCCGTCTTTGTCTAAAAAACTCACATAAATATCATCTATTTTCCCGTTTTTCTTTTCCGAAAACGACATCAAAAGTGTTTTTCCATCATTCGACAAAAACCCACAGTCAAACTGCCCCTTGCTCATTTTGGTATAATTGGGAATATTTATTTTTTCGG
>JAYWHL010000259.1:0-9587 GCA_043777715.1 Cytophagaceae bacterium
AATTTAGTAAAAGAAACCGACAATACTGTTTCGGTGTATTTCAAGCCAACTGACCAAAATTTTTATGCTTACGAAGCTGGGCAACACCTCACGATTCGAGTAAAAATTAAAGGCAGAACGCACAATCGTTGTTTCTCATTGAGTTCAGCATCAGGAGATGATTTTTTAAGAATTACCGTAAAATTGAAAGGTGAAGTTTCGCATTGGTTGTATAACGAAGCCAAAATTGGCGATAGCATTGAGTCGCTTTATCCCGTTGGAGATTTTAAGGCAATTCAATCAGAAAATTACGTAATGATAGCGGGCGGAAGTGGCATAACGCCTCTTTACAGCATGATTAAGGACATTTTGCATAAAAACCCTCAAAGCCATATCAAACTTTTGTATGCCAACAAAAGCGAAAAAAGTATCATTTTCAAAAGCGAAATAGACACTTTAACAAACCAATATCCCAATTTTGAATGTCAGCATTTCTTATCGGGTCAGAAGCGAATCAGTATCAAAGACCTTGACGTAAACACAGGAGCAAATTATTACGTTTGCGGCCCCGAAAGCCTCAAAGAAAGTGTTTTTGACAATTTACACACGGCAGGAATCAGCAAGAATAACATTCATACCGAGCATTTTGTAGATGGCTATGTGCCTTGGTTTGGCTTGGTATGATTGGCGGTAAAAAATCCTAAGCCAATCGACTTAGGATTTTTCTAAATGCTATTATTTTGATATCCACCACGCCCATAAAATAAAACCAAATTGCAGTCCTAAACGCTGTATTGCCACTATTCGTGTTCCGATGGCTGGGTTCTCTTTGCAAGCATCTACAAGATGAATAGGTAAAAAAGTAATCATCATTAACAAAATTCCGAAGGTTGAATATGCCCTTGTTTGAGGAATAAATACGCCAATTCCTAATAATATTTCGATGATTCCTGAGATATAATTTACGGTTAATTTGGGTAAAAAATCAGGAATGAAAGGAAAATAAGTTTCTGGTTTTGAGAAATGATAGCTTCCATTCCCAATCATGAACACACCCAAAATCAGGGTAAATATTAGTTTTATCGTAATCATCATTTGAGGAATTTAAGCTGTTTAAAACGATTTAGTTTTTACTATTTTTTCGGTCAAAGTCCACAATTTTTCTTGAAGATTTTTATCATAAGAATACGTTGAAGACTTCATCTCTTTTCCATTGTACTTAAAAAATTTGCCGTTGGTATTTTCATATTGAGTATCCACTGCCAAAGCACTCAACATCTTGGCGGCAGCATCGGGTTTGCCCGCAATCAGTCCAAAAATGAACTTTATAATGGTGGGCATTTCATCTGTTAAATTTGATTTTACTACGCCTGGGTGCAATACAGAGGCACTTACACCCGTACCTTCCAAGTGTCTTGCCAATGAATAAGTAAACATGAGGTTCATCATTTTTGAAGCTCCGAAGGCATTTAAAGCAGAGAATTTTTGTTCTCCTTGCAAATCATCGAAGTTCAATTTTGTGGTTGATGGTGCTGAAACCGTTACTACTCTGCCTTTGCTTTCCTTCAATAAACCGATTAATTCATTCGCCAAAATGAAAGGGGCAACATGATTGACGGCAAACATTGATTCTAAATTATCTTTGGTTATTTCTCTTTTACCACTATAAATTGCCGCCACATTAACCAAAGCATCTAAACGACCATATTTTTGTTTGAACTCTTTGGTGGCGTTTTTGATTGATGCAATCTCCGAAAGGTCAGCCACTAAAATATCAATGTCCCGATTGCCACTTTTCTCAATAATTTCTTTTTTCAATTGCTCCAATTTACTTTTATTGCGAGCCAATAAAACTACGTTTGCTCCTGTGTTAGCAATTTCTAAGGCGGCAGCTCCACCAATTGCACCTGTTACTCCTGAGATTAATACTGTCTTTTTCATCTTTTTTGTTATTTTGAATGTTTGAATTGATGATACAAAGTTGCAGCATTACTCTTGGGGGAGAATGGTCAATAAATTGGTTGGAATGGTAAATTATTAATGACTTGAATTTCGCCGAAACTCCACAGGTGTAACATCGGTATATTTTTTAAAAAACTTACCAAAATTAGAGGAATCAGAGAAATTGAGTTGGTAGGCTATTTCGGCAATATCAAAATTTGTAAACTGAATGATTGATTTTGCCTCCGTGATAATCCGTTCGTTGATAAACGAAAGGGCATTTTTGCCAGAAACCATTTTCACAGCTTGGGAGAGATGATTGGGAGTAACAGAAAGCAAATCTGCGTATTCTTCGATGGTTCGTTTTTCCAAGTAAAAATTATTAACCAATTGAATAAACTTTTGTAGAAGTATCTGTTGGGGTGATGCCGCAACTTGTTGTTTGAGGTTAAATTCTGCCGTAAATTCTTTTAATTGATACAACAGAGCCAGTATTTTGATAGAGGCAACGGTATGATGATGGTCTTTTGAAGATTCATAGGCCATAAAAACCTCCTCGAAATGCGGTGCAAACTCCTTGAATTTGGCAGGATTTAGGTTGAAAAAATTAGTGTGTAAAATATCAAAAAATGGAAATTCAGTATCAAATTCAGCCTTAAAAAACGAAAAAAGTTCTTTTCTAAAGTAAATCAAGTAGCCATTTGCCGAATCATCTCTTGAAAAACTGTACAACAAACCTGGCGATTGGAATACCAAAAAAGAGTTAAGTTCACCCACGTTGGTATTATCGTAAGTGATTTTAGTATTCCCTGCATTGGTAATTAACGAAATAAAGTGAAAATCTTTTTTGAAGGGTGGCTTGTAAGTAACCCCAGCATTTTGCCATTTTTTTAATCGGAAACAGTAAAAAAGAGGGTTACTCGTTCTATCTTCCGAAGGAATTGAGGCAAAAAAATCATTGATTTCTTTATAGGTTGGAATGATAAATTTGGGTTCTTGCATACTCAAAAATAAGGAACATTTTGTGATTTTCAAATAATGCATCTTTGGATTTAGGTTTATCCATATCTTACGCAAAGCCCGCCCCACGACCCAACAACTCTTTGGGATTATTGATAATGTGATGATGGTTTTGAGGTAAGCAAATGCGTTTACACTTTTCAAAACAAATCCTCCAAAACTACTTCATTTTGTACCAACTCGTTGGCATAATCATTCCGTTTTAGCCCGTAGGTAGTTATCATAACCAAGAAAACGGATTTTTTGGTTTTAGAACCCTCTTTAAAAATAGAAATCTTACTTCTTAATTGTTGAGCGTATTCTTTGGAAATACTGTAATAATCATTGGCGAATTTCACTTCACAGATATTAATTATGGCATCGTCTCGGTCAATTAATAGGTCTATTTGTGTTCCTTTTTCATCTGCATTTCCTTTTTTTAACCATGAGGCTTCTTGCGTATTTACGCCACTGATGCCTATTTTTTGTTTGATTTCGGCAATGTGTTGCAGGCATATACTTTCATAAGCCAAACCTTGCCACACTGCCCAATTAGGCAATTTGGTAATACTCAGAAAGGTATTGGTGGTGGTTTTTCTGTTTTCAATAAACTGAATATAAAAATTGGTGTAATAATCCATCACTCGGTAGAGCGTATCTTTATTTTTCTTGTAAATCGGGGTATATTTATTAATAAACCCACTTTCTTCTAACTCTTCCAAAATTTTGGTACTACTTCCTGCATTACTCAAACCCGTTTTTTCAAGAATTTCCGTGCGGGTGAGTCCACTGTTTTTTTCACTCAAAACATTGATAACTTTCAAATGATTTTCTGCATTATCGAACAGCGATTTAAGTACATACTCAAACTCATTTCGGAGCAAACCATCTTTTGAAAAACATAATTCGTTTACGATTTGGTCCAAACTCTTCCCTTTTTTTACGGCCATCAAATAATAAGGGACTCCTCCTGTAATCATATAGAGTTGGGCAATTTGGTATCGGGTTAGTCCAATACCATTTTTTCTGAGTAGTAGCTCGCTTTCTTGTAAATTAAAGGGTTTTAAGGCAATACTTTGGGTAATACGGTTATGCAAACCGCCTTTGTTTCTGACAATATTCTCAATCATCCAACTGGCTGCCGAACCACAAATAATCAACAAAATATCCGATTTTTTACTTGCCCAAGCGTTCCAAAAGTGTTCTAAGCTACCCAAAAAATTAGATTTTGGCGTACTCAACCACGGTAATTCATCAATAAAAATTACCTTTTTTTCATCTGTTTTAATGCCTTCTAAATACTGAATAAGTACCTGAAATGCCTCTAACCAATTAGCGGGCTGTGTAGTAAATTGCTTGGTTTGTCTTTGAAAAGATAAGGTAAAATTTTGTAGCTGTTCTTTCAAAGGGGCATGGTGCAGTCCTGTAAGTGTAAAAATCGGATTTGAACCACATGACTGGTCAATCAAAAAAGTTTTTCCGATGCGTCTTCGTCCATAAATAGCCAAAAATTCTGATCTCCTACTTTCGAGGAGTTCTCGAATAATTTCTCTCTCTTTTGTTCTGCCTATGAGTTCCATGATTCTATATTTGGCTTAAAGTTATAAAAAAAACCACTTTAAGCCAAATATAGATTGTTATACTTGGCTTAAAGTGTCTAATTTTTGAACTTTAAGCCAAGTATAATTCTGTTTTATAAAGAGTTTGACGGATTCATTAGAACGCAGATTTAGAAAATTGTCAATAATCTTTGTTTCATTTTTATCTTGATTTGGCGGTAAGTGTCTAAAAATACATAGATACCGCCAAATTGAAAAAATTAATAGATGAGATATTACCCAATATTTTGCCCAACTCAATTAAACAAACTCTCTGATTTTCAAGGAATTAACTAAAAAAAGCACATTTGGGCGGGGTTGCTTTATGGGTATTAGCTTACACAAACTTAATTTTATCTGATAAATCTAAAAAGTATTGTTTGCTCCAAAGGTTGAGGTCGGCATTGTTAAAAACAAAACGCCCAATATCATCTTTGGCAAACTGAATATTTAGATTATCTATTTTATCAGTGATTAACTTTTTAAATTCATCAATACCAAGTTCGGTATCTATGGGCAAATGTCCACTTTGTTTGGCACGGGCTTCAAGATGTGCCAAATTTATAGGAAAACCTTTTTTTATAAACCATTCATAGTCGTACCAATCACGTCCTTTTATTCTATTTTTCCATTGCCGAAACAGCACAGCGTGCATTTTGCCAGCAAACAAATAGGCGGGGGTGTAGGTACTGACATAAAACGAAAAAGGACGTAGCAATAGCTTCTGCTCTGTTTCTACGGCAGATTTTTGGTCTTTTTCTATTTCAAATTTTATTCGCAATTCGGGTTCTATGCCATCTCTTTTGTTTGAAACAACGGTCAAATCAGCCCAAATGGTTTTGTCTTTCAAAAAGGCAGATTCAATGGAATTTGGATTCACTTTTTCTTTAATTGTTAGACTTACATTGAGGTCATACATGGCACATTCTGCTTTGATAAAATCAAAATATTTCGCCAAAGTGAAGTCGGGATTAGGTTTAATTAATGAAAAATCCAAATCCTCCGAAAATCGAGGCATATCATATAAAATACGCAATGCCGTACCACCAAAAAATGCAGCGTGTTCAAAAAAGTCGCTTCTGGATAATCCCGCTAAAATAATACCTTGCACCATTTCTCGTTTAGCTCTGTTTACATCTTCGAGCGTTGTGCAATGATAAGTATCAAACCATTCTTTTAGAAACATCTTATTGTAAGTTTTTAATCAAGGTTAAAAGTAATTGAATATCTTTTTTTTTCTTTCCAAATTGTACACAAACCTCCATTTGTGATAAATCTGTGTTTTTTAATAGGTTGATTTCTAGGCGAATATCATCTTGCAAAAAATAAATCAAATCGTCCATTGATGACAAAAACAGATTTGGAGTTGTCCAAATAATATCACATAAGGCTTTTACTGGATTGGCGATAAGCATTGAACAATCATCACTCATTTTTTTTGACTCAACTCCGATTGGAAAAACTGCTTGCGTAGGTTGTGAAAAGAAATGAAAAGTACCAATATCATTTTCAATAATTTTGCTCCTTTTCATGGTCATAGATTCAACAATTGTGGTACTTTCTGACAATAATCCATGAAAAGACAAAGCACTATATCGACTAATATAAGAAGGACCATAAAGAATATTGGCAGCCTGATATTTCAAAAATAGATTGTTTTTAATGGCTTGTTTGGTTACGTACTTTCCTTTTGCCAAAGAATACAGTTCGCTCTTTTCCATCAAATAAGAAATCTTATCGTTGAGACGACTATATTCTGAAAGACCTGCACCCAACACTGAATGTGTTAGTGGAATATTTTGTTCTAAAATTTTCATTATTTGTATTAGTAATCGGATTATTTCCGATTATTAATACAAATTTATTAAATAATCCCTAAAATTTTCATCATAACCCCAAAAAATAGGAGAGCATTTTTTCGTAACGAGTAAAATTTATGATGATTTTGAAAAACAAAAGATTACCCAATATCCTTTAGTACTGGGCAAAAAATAAACGGTGTTTTAACACTTGCGTTCTTCTGTATTTTAAGCTAACAGCCAATCTCCAAAACGCTTTAAAACAAAGTAGCTAGGTCGTATAAATTTTATATGACCTAGCTACTTTGTGATTTTCAAACTGATGACTTCTTTGGGAAAATCCCCTAAAAGCCAATCCATACACTGCCGTCTTCTACTTTTATGGGATAGGTTTTAATATTATAATCTTCGCCAGTAAGGCATTGGCCTGTTTGTAACGAAAAAGATTTTTTATGAAAAGGGCAAGCCACTTTCGGCTCGTCGGCTAGGCTGCCAATCATACCCCTCGACAAAGCCATTTGTTGTTTGTGCGGACAAAGGTTTTGGGTGGCGTACCATTTGGCTTCTCGTTCAAAGTTAAAAATAGCTATTTGTTGGCCATTGAGCAAAACACAAGCCCCGCCATTTTTGGGTATATCTTCGGGCTTGCAGGCAATATTCCACTTTGTTTCTACTGTATTCATATTTTAACTATCTGATTATCAAATGATTAATTTCATTTTAGGCTTTGTTCCAATCCTCGGCTATGATTTGTTCTCTTAGCTGGTCAAACTGTACGCTGGGGTCTTTTTGGGTTGGGGCGTTTACAAAATGCACGAATCTTTTACTGATTTCAGGGTTTTCTACGGCCTCTTTCCATTCGCAATGATACTGATTTACAAGGCTTTGCATTTCGTTTTCTAGTTGCTGGCAAATCCCGATGGAGTCGTCAATAATCACCGCTTTTAGGTAACTCATGCCGCCCTCTAGCTTGTTGAGCCACGTGGCAGTTCGGGTCAGTGGTTCAGCCGTTTTGATATAAAACATCAAAAAACGGTCTATCAATTTCAAACACATTGCTTTATCAACATCAGTAGCCAATAGCTGGGCGTGTTGGGGTTTAGAGCCTCCGTTGCCGCCCACATACAGGTTCCAGCCTTTTTCGGTGGCAATGATGCCAAAGTCTTTTGACTGGGCTTCGGCACATTCTCTGATACAGCCCGACACCCCCGATTTTATTTTGTGCGGCGCCCTAATGCCTTTGTATCGGTTTTCGACTTCGATGGCAAAACTCACCGAATCTTGTACCCCAAACCTACACCAAGTAGTTCCTACACAGCTTTTCACGGTTCGTAGGGCTTTGCCATACGCATGCCCACTTTCAAAACCAGCGTCTATCAGTTGTTTCCAAATATTAGGCAAATCGCCCACGTGGGCTCCGAACAAATCGATGCGTTGGCCGCCTGTTATTTTGGTATATAGGCCGTATTGTTTGGCTACTTGGCCAATTACAATGAGTTTTTCGGGCGTAATTTCTCCGCCTGGAATCCTTGGTACTACCGAATACGTGCCTCCTCGTTGAATATTGGCCAAAAATCTATCGTTGGTGTCTTGGCTGGTGTCGTTACCTTTTTGCAAGATATTTTCGTTCCATAAACTAGCCAAAATAGAAGCCACGGCAGGTTTACAAACTTCGCAGCCATGGCCTTTACCAAAGTGGTTGATAACCTCGTCGTAGCTATACAATTGATTGAGTTTTACGAGGTCGAGCAATTCTTGGCGGGTGTAATCAAAGTGTTCGCACAAGATATTTCGGATATAAATCCCTTGGGCTTTCATGGTGCTTTGTAGCAAGTCTTTGAGCAACGGCACACAACCGCCACAGCCTGTGCCAGCCTTGGTACATTGCTTTAAGCCATTGATTGTCAGTACTTTATTTTCAGAAATCTCATAACAAATTGCTCCTTTTGTAATGGCCTCACACGAGCAAACAAGGGCTTCGTCGGGCAACGACATCACCCCCATTTGGTCGGAATCGCCGCCTCTGCTTCCTAAAATCAGGTTTTCGGCTTCTTTGGGCAAAACTATTTTATTATTTACCGTTTGCAAAAGCATATTGTATTGTTCGGCATCGCCCACCAAAATTCCGCCTAATAAATATTGCCCGTCTTGACTAACATTAATTCGTTTATAAATGCCCTTGGCTTTGTTTTCAAAAATAATAGTTTTGGCAACAGGACTTTCGGCAAAGGCATCTCCAAAACTTGCCACATCAACGCCAATCAATTTTAGTTTGGTGGACATATCAAAGCCCGCAAAACTTTTTTGATTCCCACACAGTTTGGCCACCACCACCTCGGCCATTTCATAACCTGGGGCCACCAAACCATAAATCATTTGTTGGTGCAAGGCACATTCGCCAATGGCAAAAATGGCTGGGTCAGACGTTTGGAGGGTATCGTTTACCAAAATTCCGCCTCTGGAGCCAATTTCAAGGCCAATTTTTTTGGCGAGTTCATCTCTAGGTTTTATGCCTGCCGAAATCACCAAAAAATCTATTTCCAAACTACTATCATCAGCAAATTCCATTCCCGTAATACATTCATTACCAGTGATTTGCTTTGTGTTTTTAGACAAATGAATCTGAATCCCTAGGTCTTCTAATTGATTTTTGAGAATATCAGACCCCGCTTGGTCCAGTTGCCTAGGCATGAGCCTTGGGGCAAATTCTATGACGTGAGTTTGAGTCATACCCAAATCTATCAGGGCTTTGGCGGCTTCTAGGCCCAATAAACCTCCGCCAATTACTGCCCCTTTTTTGGCTTTTTTGGCGTAGGTAGCCATCATATCAAGGTCTTCGATGGTTCGATAAACAAAAACCCCGTCTTTTTCTACCCCTGGGATACTAGGCACAAAGGCAGCCGAACCCGTTGCAAAAATCAAATAATCATATTTTAGCTGTACGCCATGATGCGACAAAACGGCCTTGGCTTGGCGGTCTATCTGAACCACGGGGTCGGACAAATAAAGGTTGATATTGTTATCGGCATACCACCCCAGCGGTGCCATCAGTAAATCATCGGCAGTTTTGCCATCAAAATAAGAAGATAGATGCACACGGTCGTAGGCGGGTCTTGGCTCTTCGCCAAAAACAGAGATTTTGAAACCATAGCCCCCCCGAGCCACTAGTTTTTCGCAAAATTTGTATCCCACCATGCCGTTGCCCACCACCACTACGTGCGTTTGTGTGTTTGCTTGCATAGTTTTTTTTGAATTGTGAATAATTATAAGT
>JAYWHL010000260.1:0-9583 GCA_043777715.1 Cytophagaceae bacterium
CGAATGGCAAAAAGTGGCCAAAGAATCGGAAATAGATGGAAAAATTGTGGCTAAAGTAGAAAACAAGTTTATGAAAAGTACGGATTTTTCGCCCAATGTTTTAGAAAGCAAGGGCGACCGAGTTTTTGAACTAAGAACCTACAAGGCCAGTAAATATAATTTGGGTTTGTTGATGGCAAGATTCAGAAACCACACGCTCAAATTATTTGAAAAACACGGCATGAGCAATATCATTTACTGGAATCAAGATGGTACAGACGATATGCTGATTTATGTGCTGGCACACAAAAGCAAAGAAGCGGGGCTTGCTTCGTTTAAGAGTTTTGTGGCCGACCCCGACTGGACTGCGGCAAGAGCCGCCTCCGAAAAACTGGCCAATGGCAGTATCACAGCCAATATCGTATCTCAATATTTAGTTCCCACCGATTTTTCTCCCTTAAAATAATCTTTTGGTTCTATTTTTTAAAAAGGCGTATCATGGTTTTCCTTGATACGCCTTTCTATTTGAACTCGTAGCTTATTCCAAACCATGTTCTGAACGTACCAATATCAAATTTTTTGGCCACGTAGGGTGTTACCTCAAAAGCGAGGGCTACGTTTGGAAGTTTTTCAAAGGGCCTTACACGCACACCACCGCTCAAAAAATAACCATTGAGCCAAGCCCTGTTTACCAAGCTATTTAGTGGATTGAACTGTACGCCCAAACCTGCATAATAATTGGCATTAGGAGTTTGTTTGAGGTTGAGCATAGGAGCAATTTCGGTGTTTAAACCCGAAAAAAACGAATTGGTCTGAACCCTTGCCTCGGCCCAAAGTTGCTTTTGGGGGTTGGTACTAAAAGCCAATTGAGAATTAAAAGGATAGTACGTAACCGACTGTGAATAAGCACTTAAAGCCATAAAAATCAAAATAATTCCCACAAAAAAAATCTTCATAAAATACAGGTTTAGTATAATAAAATTGTGATAAGTGGCTGTAAGCAATAAGCTGTGCTGGCCGACACTCGGTATAGGCTTGATATGCAAAAAAACCAGTACCTATCGATGTAATGGATACGGCAAAAAGTTGCTAATATCAGCCCCGTATTTATGTAATTCTCGGACAATAGACGAACTAATGGGGGCGAGGTCTGGAGAGGTTATCAAAAAAACGGTATCTAAACCCGTAACCAAATGCCTATTTACTTGGGCAATTGAGTTTTCGTATTCAAAATCTGTGGTGTTTCTCAAACCTCTAAGTAAATACTTTGCACCATTGTCAGAGGCTATTTTGGCAGTTAAGTCATTATAAACCAATACCTTAACGGCCATTCCGTCAAAGCACTCCTCTATCCATTCCGTCATTTTGTTAATCGAAAAATACCTTTGTTTGTTGGCATTATAGCCAATGCCTATGATTACTTCATCAAAAAGCGAAAGTCCTCGCAAAACGATGTCTTCATGGCCTTTTGTGAAGGGGTCGAACGAACCAGGGAAAAAAGCAATACGTTTCATAATTGAAGAAAATGGATTTTAGAGGTTAAACCTTATTTTTAGAATCTAAGATAATTGTAACGGGGCCATCGTTGATGAGTGAAATTTGCATATCTGCACCAAAAATACCTGTTTCAATCGGTTTTTGAAGTTCGGTACTTAGTAATTCAATCATTTTTTCATAAAGCGGAACGGCAACTTCGGGTTTGGCGGCTTCTATAAACGACGGTCTATTACCTTTTTTGGTACTGGCAAACAAAGTAAACTGACTGACTAACAGGATATTACCATTGATGCTTGCCAAGTCCAAATTCATTTTTCCGTCTTGGTCTCCAAAAATTCGCATTCCTATTATTTTTTTGGCCAGCCACAAAACATCTTCCTGAGTGTCGGTGTGGGTAACTCCCAAAAGTACTAAAAAACCTTGGTTAATCTGTGCTTTCAAGACCCGATTAACACTTACAGAAGCCTCCAAAACTCTTTGAATTACGGCAATCATAGTTGGTAAGTGGTTTGATTTTAGGAAAAAAGGATACATCATCTAATATCTTAAACTCAACTAATAAAAGAAGTCCAAATCTCATTCTAAAATTTTAGATGGGCAAAAAACTAATAATATCATAAAACCGAGCCTCGTCTAATTTTTTTACTGTAAATTCAAACTATCAAACTATCAAACTGAAAGATAAACCAGCTTTATTCAAAACCCAAATTCATTTATGAAAACTTTAATCATAACAGTTACCATTATTTTGGGCAATTGCTCCATTATTTTTGCCCAAAACGATATTCAAAAAAAAATCCAAAGGCAGCTCATTTTGGCCGAAAGCGGTGCGGTCATAGACTTGCCCGAGGGTACTTTTGTGTTTACGAGTAGCTTGTCGCTAGAAGACAAAAAAAATATTACGATTCGTGGAAAAGGCATGGATAAAACCATTTTTAGCTTCAAAAATCAAAGCGACGGAGCAGAGGGTTTGCGGGTGTCTAATGCCCAACATATTGTATTAGAGGGCTTTACGATACAAGACACAAAAGGCGATGCCATCAAAACCATGAATGTTGATAGTATTGAGTTTAGGCATATAAAAACAGAATGGACAGGCAAACCTCGGCAACAAAACGGCGGCTATGGCCTATATCCTGTGCAATGCCAGCACGTAATGATAGATGGTTGTGTGGCCACTGGAGCCTCTGATGCGGGTATTTATGTGGGGCAGTCCAAACACATTGTCGTAAAAAACTGCAAAGCCTATCACAACGTGGCGGGGATTGAAATAGAGAACTCGCTTTATGCCGAGGTGTTTGACAACGAGTCTTGGGAAAATACGGGCGGAATTTTAGTGTTTGATTTGCCCGATTTGGTGCAGAAAAAAGGCGGTTACGTAAAGGTTTTTCGTAACAATATTCACGATAATAATTTCTTGAACTTTGCCCCCAAAGGTAATATTGTGGCCAGCGTGCCAGACGGTACAGGCATATTGATTTTGGCTACCAATCATGTAGAAATATTTGATAATCAGATAATTAACAATAAAACTACAGGTACGGGGATTATCAGTTATTACATGACCGAAATCCCTATAATCGACAAAGAATATTATCCATACCCAACAGATATTTATATCCATAACAATACTTATGCTAGGCAAGCCACCCGCACCACAGGGCATGGACGAATGGGGCAGATGTATCGGTTTAAGCTAAAGTTTGGAACAGATGTGCCTGATATTCAGTATGATGGCATTGTTGATGACAAAGCAACCGACCAGCCCAACGCTCGGATTTGTGTTAGAAACAACAAAGGGGCAAGTTTTGTAAACCTAGACGCCGCCAATAATTTCAAGAATGTGAGCCGTGATATGAACAAGTTTGACTGCGAACTAAAAAGATTGGATTAGCTAATAGATAGAATTGGTTTTTTACTACAAAAAAAGCGTACCACGATATTGAATTGTGGTACGCTTTTTTATTGTAATGTCTTAATAAACAAGCCAATAGCCCAAGGCCAAAAGCCAGTTACTTGAATGCTGGATAATTTTACAAAGTATAGCATAACACAGAGATTTGTCTAAGAATATTGCTTTCGCAAAGGTGGTTGGTGAGCCACCAATCACGGAAAAGGCCAGTTACTTATGTCAAAGTCTAGGGCTAGTTGGTTTGTTGGGTGTTTGGCTGGCACTTGTTCCTTTTACGTTTAGTTTGCGGCCATATATTTTATCATCTATTTTGACAAAAAGTGTATCGTTTTCTGTCCCTCCAAAAATCATTTGTGTAGGCGTACCTTTGGGCAAAGGCAAAATGGCATTTACCCTACCTAGTTGGTCCAAAACCTGTATGCCCAAGCTAGTGGCCACGTAAATCCTGCCGTCACGGTCGCAGCTTAGTCCCTTTGCTCCTGCCTTGGACTGGTCGGGGCTGTGTAGCCAGCCAAAGCGTTGTTTGTTGCTTAGTTTTGCGTTGGCGTTTATACTATAAATCCAAACCCATGGCTCGTTTTCGATTGTTACATAAAGTTGGGTTTGGTCGGGCGATAGGCACGCTCCTGCTATTTCAAAACCTGTATGTTGTTCTATATCAATGGCTTGTCCTTTATTATTCTTTAAAATCAAGTTTTTGATGGGCAATGATTTTTTTGTTTTAGTATCAAAATAAGAAGCCCTAAAATTACCCTCACGGGCTTCTTGCTTGGCATGATTACTTAGGCTATCTTGTTGCCAAAATTGGTTTTCTATTAAAATTTCACTCAAAAACTGGTTTTTACTTTGGCCAATTGCAACGACTTTTGGCCAATCTTTCCATAGCCAACGCATGGCTTGGGCAAAAATCGCCGTTCCGTGTTTTGGGTTATGGCCACCTTCGCCCCAAACGTACTTTTGCTCGTATCCAGCAAAAGCCAAAGCCCTTTGCATGGTTTCGTTGGCCTTCCACCAGTCGCCTGCGTAGATATTGAGGTCGTTGCTACCATCTTGCAAAAACACCCTGATAGGCTTGGGTTCGGTTTTGCGTATCAGCGTTGGGTATTGGTCGGCGCCTCTTAGCCCCACATAAGTACCAATACTGCTAAAAACCCTACTAAATGCCTCTGAACGCTCCCACGCTGCCGTAAAAGCACAAACCGCCCCGCTACTAGCCCCACCAATGGCTCGGTCGTTGGCGTTTTTAGACAATACGATTTCCCTGCCATTACTCGTTTTTTGGCTTTCTACAAAAGGCAAAAGTTCTTCTAACAAAAACCTAGCATAGACATCGCCAAGGCCGTCATATTCAAAACTACGGTTAAAACGGTCTAGGGCCTGGTCTGGATTTTGGGCTTTTACCTTGCCCGATGTTACAAAAATACCGATGGTTATGGGCATTTGGCCTGTATGAATCAGGTTATCAAAAACGGTTGGGGCTTTCCATTGCAAACCGTCTTGATTGATATAAACACAAGCTGGATTTTTTGGGTTGTACTGGGCTGGTACATAGATACTTATCTCTCGGAAAGTGCCAGGAAAAATCGTAGATTTATCAAAGGTAAATTTCAAAATTTCGCCCTGTGGAACGGCTTTATTTTCTATCGAAGCTGAATCTAAAGGATAGTTTTCTTGAGGAATATTTTGGGCAAAAAGCGATAAAGAAAACAAACAAAACAAGAGGGTTTTCATATAATATTGGGAGTTATTTGCTGTGTTGAGGTTAAGGTTTTGAATCAATTGACGTCAGACGACCGAATGATTAGTTTTTGGGTAATGGTTGCAAACAATTATTATAACCCTATCGTTAATTGGTGAGTCTAAAAAATCTTGGCTTTGTGTGCAACTTGGTTTGGGCCATTGGCATCTAATCATTAAAACAATATTTTTTTTAGAATATTGCTTTCACAAAGGTATTTGTTGAACCACCAATCCAATAAATTTTCGTATCAAAAAATCATTATTTCCCCACAATAAAGCACATGAAAAAAATCCTATTGTTTGTTTTTAGTCTCTTTACGTTCAATGTTTTTTCGCAAGATAATGTCAAGATTGTAAGCACCGAAAGCTACGAACTTGCCAATATTATTTTGGCCTTGACTCAATATGGCCGCACAGACCCTTGGGACGTTCAAAAAATACCGCCTTATTACAACGAAATTTTGGAATACTTTGAGCCTGTAAAAAATCATCAGCTCTTAAAAAGTGTCAATTATTCAAGACCCGAATGGGAAAAATTTCTTGGTTTCAGAACCGATATGTATGCCTTTAGTTTCGACCAAAACGGTATCTTAAAAAGACAATACCCTTTCAATTCTTTTGGTCCAACCGAAGTCGATAAAAACATTGATTTAATAAATGATTTTGTCGTAAAGTCAAATTACAGAAAGTTTTATCAAGCTCACTCCGAGTTTTTTAAAACACTCGTTGATAATTATAAAGCCTACTATTTTTTGAATACGTCTAAATTATTTCTTGACAAAATTGCCCCAAAACCCAAAACCGATGTCAATAAAAAATACTTTATAGCCATATCGCCGTTGGTGGGTGGGCAAAATTGCCATAGAGATACCGATAGCCTTACCACGGTTGATTTTCCGAATATCAGCAAGGATTTGATTACGGGGAATTTAGATAAGGATTTGAATACGAGAATCTCCGAAAATCATTCGATTTTTACAGAAATGGACCACGGCTATATCAACCCAATTTCTGACAAATATGCGACTTTGATTGACCAAAATTTTAAGCGTGAAAAATGGAATAATCAAACTGGATACCCAGGCATTAGTACTTTTAATGAGTACATGACTTGGGCGGTATATGATTTGTTTATTAAAGAAAATTTCTCGCAAGTGGCCGATTCCATTGCCCTGCAATATCAGTACCTCAATGCCAATCGGGGTTTTATTGCCCAGAATATATTCTCTGAAAAAGTATCAGAACTGTACGCTAAACAAAAAAATAAGAACATAGAAAAAATTTATAAACCCCTGTTAGCATGGTGTAAAAAGGAAGAAAGCCAACTTTCACAGCCAATTTTAGTGAATGTGGACACCAAAAAATTTGTAAAAACGGATTTGTCAAACTTTAAAATAGAATTTTCGGAAGCGATGCAGGGCAGTAGTCCTTTCAAAATTCATTTATACGAATTTGACAAAGGCAATCAAACAGGGAAAGATTATTTTGTAGAAGTAAAAAACCCCATTTGGAGTAATGATAACAAGACATTGAACCTAAAATTGGAAACAGAATATAAAGAATTTGCGATGATTTTTAATTGGTGGGGAAACGATAAACCTTTGGCATCGGCCAAAAAAATATTCCTGCAACCCAATAGTTATATCTTGTTGAAAAAATGAGTGCAAGAGACTATCTCCTTGTTTAATTCACTAAAAATCAGCTACTTAAATAGAATTATTCTTTTTTCAAGTCCTTATCTTTTTTACCAAAAAGAGAGAAATGTACGTAACGTTTTGGTTGCAGCTTGAGGTCGATGAATAGCTTGTCAAGGTCGCTCATGGTTTGGTTAAGCGTACGATAAAGCGAATCGTTTTTGGCTAATTGCCCCAACGTGCCTTGGCCTTGATTGATGCCTTTCAAGATTCCTTGCAGGGCTTCCACCGATTTATCTACTTTGTTCAACATCGTGCCTATGCGTAGGCTATTGAGCGAGTCGCCAAGGGTATTAAACTTGCCAAGCAGTGCTGGTAATTGTTTTTGGGTAATTATCAAGTCGGCTGTAAGTGTCTGAATATTAGCCGATAATTGTTTGAGATTGGCTCTGTTTTCGGTAACGGTTTCGTTGATGGCATTTCCTGTTTTGCCAATGGTTTCGTTGGCCGTTAGCATCATTTTATCAAGATTTGCCCCTGTATTCTTGAATTTTCCTACTACTTTATTAAGGGTTATAATCAGAGAATCGGCATTCTGCACAACTGGCAAAGCCCGTTCTTTGAGCAAGGTGGCCAAACTGATTTCTTTTGTGCCTTTTAGGGTGTCTTGGTCTGCCAAAACCTTGCCGCCCGTTTGCAGTTCTATCCTGATGGCCTTGCCGCCCAAAAGGCTTTCGTCATACAAAACGCCTAAACTGTTGCTTGTGAGCGGAATATCACGCTTTACGTTGATTCGCACCAATACCAAATTGGGTTTAATCAAGGCTTTCACGTCCTCTACTCGTCCTACTGCCACACCATTGAACATCACCATATTAGAGCGTTTTAGCCCCTCAACGTTGTCGTAGAGCATATAGTAGTCGTTGGCCGAAGAAAAAAGGTCGAGTCCTTTGAGGTACTTAAACCCAAAATAGCCTAGGGCAATGGATATTACGGCAAAAATTCCTGTTTTTAATTCTTTTGACATTAGGATTGATGGGTATGAAATGATGAATTATTAATTCTGGGTTTCGATTTCTGTTTTATATTTATCAAATGCTTTAAAAATAGCATTGGCTAGGGCTTCTTGGCCTTCTTCGCTTTTTAGATATTGCTCTTCTTTGAGGTTCGACAAAAATCCGCTTTCTACCAAAATACTCGGCATGGTGGTTGTCCATAAAACAATAAAACCCGCTTGTTTCACACCACGGCTACTCCGACTGGCAAATTTAGTAAATGCTCGCTCTACTCGTTCGGCAAAACGGAGGCTATTTTTCAAAAAAGCATTCTGATAATTGGCCATCATAATATGAGACAGTGGCGAGTTGGGGTCATAGCCATTGTATTTTTTCTTGTAATCACTTTCTTGCAAAATGGCGGCGTTTTCACGTTTGGCCACACCCAAATTGGCATCGCCTTTGTGCAAACCCATTACGTACGTTTCTGTACCTGCAAACGACTCTAAACTTGGATTTGCCTTTATGTCCATGGCGTTGCAATGTACCGATATAAACAAATCGGCTTTGTTGCGGTTGGCAATGTCCGAGCGTTCATTGAGGGGAATAAACACATCGGTCATGCGAGTATAAATCACTTTTACGTCGGGGTGTGCTTCTTTAATTTTTTTGCCAAGAGCCAATACAATCTTGAGATTACAGGTTTTTTCAAGGACTCCCTTTGCTCCATGGGCACCAGTATCTTTGCCGCCATGCCCTGCATCAAGCACCACCGTTCGGATTTGCCCTTGGCCGTTAGGGGCGTTAATGGCCAACAAAACCCATAAAAATATAAAACGAAAATTAATCATAATAGATTTGATTGTGAAAAAACGAATTTTATGTTCAAAAAATCAAAACCAAGCATTTGGGATATTGATGAATTAAGGTTTTTTAACACGATTTTTTAAGACACTAACGTTATGTTTAGATACTAAGTGGTTAATTTTGTAAACCAAGCGAATTATTAATTTTGAATAATTGATTTTTAATTATTAATAAATTGATTATCAAATAGTTATACCTCAATCCAGTACAAGTTATTGCCTTTATATCCCCTGTGGCATAATCACTCATTGTTCATCATTAACAATTCAGCATTATTACTTATTGCTCAATAACTAACAAATATAATACAAAAAAGGCTTTGAAAATTTTACGCTATCTTATTCTAACACTACTGATGACGGCTTTGTCGGTGTGCTTGTTTGCACAAAAGCCCGCAGATATTTTTAGAAAAAATGCTAAAAATCAGCCAAATATACCCATAAAGCCAGGCCCAAATAGTACCGTAGTTCAGGGCGATTCAAGCAAAAAAGTTATTATAACCACCAGCGATTCGCTTTTGCAGGGCGAACAAAGTTTTAAAACCAAGGTAACTTACGACGCCCGAGATTCGACCATCATGGACGCCACCCAAGACATTGTGTATCTTTATAAGGACGGTATCGTAAAATACGATGACATTGAACTAAAGGCTGATTTTATAAAAATTTTATGGAAAAAAAATGAAGTTTTTGCCACAGGAACAATCGATTCTACGGGCAAAAAAGTAGGCTTCCCGATTTTTACCCAAGCAGGAACGGTTTATAACGCCGATACCATCCGATTTAATTTTAAGTCTAAAAAAGGCATCATCAAAGGGCTAATTACCAAACAGGGCGAGGGCTTTGTGCAAGGCCGAAACGTAAAAAAAGACCAAAACGATAATATGTTTTTGACCAAAGGACATTACACCACTTGCGATTTGGTACACCCTCATTTTTATGTTAATATGACCAAATTTA
>JAYWHL010000261.1:0-3427 GCA_043777715.1 Cytophagaceae bacterium
AAGCCCAAGTAATAAGCCCAGAAGGCGAACAACCCGCCGAAAAACCCCAAGCCCCACAAAAAGGGAAATCGGTAGTGATAAAACAAGAGGGTTACGAAACACCCCTAGAAGAAGTACCCCTCAACGAACAAACCTTTAAACAGCGTTTGCGTATTGGCGGTGGCATCAGTGGCCTACAATTTGGCAATCCTACTATTTTGGGGGCTTCGCCAATGTTGGGTTATCAGGCTACTAATACTTTGATTTTGGGACTTGGCGGTACGTATCAATACACCCGATACAGTAGCTTTTTTGGTTCTGGGCCTGTGAAAATCAGCCAATTAGGCTATCGGGCTTTTGCAATGCAAAGTTTGCCTTTTTTGACAGAATTGATAGGTGGAGGTTTTGCCCAAGTAGAATTTGAGCAGTTTCAGGCCGTTAGTCAGGGCTTAAAAGTTAGCTATCGCCCAGCGTTTTTGGTAGGCGTCGGAATGTCCACTGGTGGCCGACGGTCTATAAACCTTACGGCCTTGTACGACCTCAACTACAAAGCCTTCGACCTAGGCGGTGGAACTTATTCGTCAAACGGTAGCCCCTTGGTGTTACGTATTGGTGGATTTTTCTTTTAACATCAAAAATAAAACTCAAAATCAATTATCATAAATTATTATTCACAAATGAAAAAAACAACCCTTTTATCACTCGTTTTATTACTAACTATCAGCAGTTTATCTTTTGCCAAAAAACCTTTAGATGATAAATCAGAAGGTATTCAGTTTTTTCATGGTACTTTCAAAGAGGCATTAGCCAAGGCCAAAAAAGAAAAGAAAATGATTTTTATGGACGCTTACACCACTTGGTGCGGGCCTTGTAAGTATCTGAAAAGCACAGTTTTTCCAGACAAAAATCTCGGAACATATATGAACGAAAAGTTTGTGTGCGTGGCCATAGACTGGGAATCGACAGAGGGACAAACCCTATCACAGGCATACGTCCTAGACGCATACCCAACTTTGTTTTTTATTGATGCCAATGGCAAAACGAAAGGCACAATGAGGGGCGTACCCCAAGCAGACCCTGCTGGGGCTATTGTTAGAGAAGCCAAAAAATATGTAGGAAAATAGGTTTAAGTTTACCGCAAAGACGGAAAGACGGTAAAAATAAGAAAACGGTAATTGACCATGAGTTCAATTACCGTTTTTTGGTAGAATATAAAGCCTTCTTTTCGGAGGTATTTGTTTTTTAGTACATTTACAGATAAATCAAATTTTCTTAAAAAATGAAAAACCTTTTGATATGCTTGATATTAAGCAGCGTATGTTCTAGCTGTGCTTTAATGAATATGCCCACTGGCGGCGGAGGCAATTATCCAAACGGTGGTGGTAATTATCCCAATGATGGAGGTAATACACCAAGTAATACGCCTAGCCGTTCGCCAAATGTAGATAACCAAACCAATAAAGGCGTAACCATAAGAAAGGTACAATTAAGCGACAATTATACCATTTTGTATATGACTTATACCAATCGTAACAGAATACAACGAGACAGAGAGGGTAATATCATAAGAGATGGCATAGACCCTGTATCTTTTAAGCCGTCGGCTTTGTTGTATGGTTTGGCGGGCAGGAGGTCGTTTAGGTTTATTAAGGCCGATGGTATTCCTTCTGATGGCCAGTTTATTAAAACTCGCCCAGGCGATAGGCTAGATTTTGTGGTTTACTTTGAACGCCTAGACCCAGGCATCGAAGAGTTTGACCTCTACGAATGTAGCGATTATGACCAATTTATATGCTGGAATTTTTATGGCATTAATGTCTATAACCCTGCCCCCGTTTATACACCCTTGCCCAAACAACAATATCCAGAACCTGTACCCGTGCCTACGCCAAGGTCTAACACGCCACCCGTTGTAGAAACACCACAAGATAGTCGTCCGCCTATTATCTCAAAACCCAATGATGGTTCGGCAACTGCCCCCGCCAAAAAAGGCAAAGATGGGAGTTTGCCCACCAAGTCCGAACCCGTACCAACGGGCGGTTCTACCAAAACACCAAGCACACCCACCCCCACGCCAAGCCAGCCTGTGATAGAAAACGCTTTGATTAGGGGTATTGTAAGAGATGAAAAAACTCAGTTGCCTATCTCGGCCAAAATTCATTATCAATTATCGTCTAAGACCATAGATGTGGACTCGGTGCAGGGATTTCAAGAAACGGGGCTTTACAAGATATTTTTGCCCACAAAGCAAATTTATACGTACAGCGTGTCGGCAAGGGGCTATTTGGCCATCAACGATTTCTTGGATTTGAGCAAAACTGCCAATGGTCAAACCATCATGCGAGACATGGTGCTAAGACCCATTGAAGTTGGCGGAAAGGTTACGTTGAATAATATTTTCTTTGAAGCCTCGAAATCTGATATTTTGGAGGCTTCGTTTGCCGAACTGAATAAGTTGGTAAAACTAATGAAAGAAAACCCAACCATGGAAATAAGGCTAGAAGGCCACACCGACATTGTGGGCGACAAAGCGGCCAACCTGCAACTATCCAAAGACCGTGTTTATGAAGTACGCAAATATGCCATTCGTAACGGAATTATTGGCACACGCATACAGTCGGTGGGTTATGGCGACAGCCGCCCTATTATCAGCAAAGGTACTGACGAAGAACGGAAGGTAAATCGCAGGGTAGAGTTTGTGATTTTGAAAACCTAATTGGCTTGTTAACCGTGGCACGCTTTTGAAGCGTACCACGGTTAATACTGAATATAAAAAAATCCGCCCTTCATCAGAGCGGATTTTTTGTTGATTTTGATAAAGCAAGTATTATTTTACTACTATTCCTTCGCTTTTTAGATAAGCCCCGATGTTAAAATAATGGCCATCCATGAGCAAAATATCAGTATCCCATTCTCGTACCTGCCAATCTTTGTCTTTTTCGATAATGGTTACGGTTTGGGTATTGGTCATTATCCAAACCACTCGTTCTACACCAAAATCAAGTAATTTTTTAGACTTTTTATATACATACCCAAAACCACTTAGTTCAGAAACATCAGCTTCTGTATCAATCTCAATGGCTATTTTGGGTGGAACATCGGGGTACTTTTTATTGATTTTTTCGGCAGGTAACATTGCCTTTTCATAAATAGCGATATCGTTAGATAGGTTATTGCCTTTGTCGATGTGGCTACCGATTTCGCTACTCAAAACACGGTATTTACTACGGTCTATAAAACCATAAATGACGTACAGCATATAATCTACGAGTACGGCTTGGAGAGAGCTACAGCCCATAATATCTTCTAAATTTTTAGTTTTGTTCAATACCGATTGATAGCCCTTATAATAAATAGGCTGGCCGTCCATCACTTCATAAATCAGATAGTCAGGAATTTTACGTTTTTGTTTTGGCAACGATGCCGCTAAAGGGCTTAGTATCATAAT
>JAYWHL010000262.1:0-3419 GCA_043777715.1 Cytophagaceae bacterium
CTTCCCCAAGATACTCTGGTTTATTTATTGCCAAGTCGCTACTGCGAGTCGGACAAACTCAATGCCAAGGCCCTCGAAATTATCAAAGGCCTAAGCAAAGGTTACGAAATGGTGGAGGCCATTCGCCAGTGGGTAAGGGCAAATATCAAGTATGAATATAACCACAGCACCTCCTCGACCTCGGCACTGGACACCCTAAAAGCCAAGCATGGCGTTTGCAGAGACCTCTCGCATTTGGCCATTGGGCTTTGTAGAAGCATTAATATTCCAGCTCGATTTGTGGTTGGTTATATGTACTCTCTCTATCCGATGGATTTACACGCTTGGTTTGAGGTGTATTTAGACCACCAATGGCATACCTTCGATGCCACCCAAGAATACGTTACGGGCGGGCGAGTGGTTTTGGCTTATGGCCGAGACGCAAGCGATGTGGCCACGGCGACGTATTTTGGCAATATGCAACTTAAAAATATGTTTGTTGATGTTGAGCAACTAAGCTAACGACAACTCAAACCCCAAACTGGCCAAGGTGATGGTCGAGGTGTTTATAAAACTGAACGTTCCATTCGTCGGCACTAAGATTCCCGAAAGAATTTGATTCTTTGCCCTCAAAATAAGCACTACCCAATTTTTGCGTTTTTTGAATATGAGCAATGAGCAGGGCTTTTTCGGCTTCAAAATTTTTGTCCTCTTTCATAATAAACTGAGGAGCAGTTGATGAGTTTTTCTTATAAGGGCTTTGGCCAACCACAACGCCCTTAACAAACGTTTTCAAGATAAATTTCAAGATAAAATTAGGCTTTGGGTGTTTGTCGGTATAAACCATTTCGTAAGTTACGTTACAGTGTGCCAACATTTGCCCAACGTTCATCTTGCCCCACAATGCAGGAGTATCAGCTTTTAGTTGATTGATTCGAGCGATAACTTGATTTGAAACATCTTCATTAAAAATACTTGGATAAGCCATGGTTGAAGTTTTTAGAGATTAATGATTAGATAAAAATACGATTTTATATTGAAGTTTTCCTATTCTATCGGGTATTTCCAAACAAATTTTTCAAGAAAAACCAATGATTGCCCACGGCTTCGCTACGCTTTTATCACATAACATCTTGCGGCTCTTTCAAGCCTTTGTTTTATTATTTTTTGTAGCCTGATGGGCTTCAAAACGGTCATCCCTTCGCCAAAGCCCAAAATTTCTCGTTCGAGTTCAAAGTTATGCGTTACTTTAATGGCAATAACGATTCCATTGTTAAGGCGTTCAATCACTTTTTGTGAATGATGCAGGGGCTTGGTTTCAACGTAAGGGGCATGCAGTTGGGCAACAAAAATATGAATATTGTCGGGCCTCATATTATTGTTTACGGTTACGCCGATGGTATCTTGATAATACATTTTGGCATCAATATCTTCATTTTCAATATAGATTTCATCATCAGAAATGCTAATTTCAACAATTCGGTCGATGGCCAAATTGAGTAATACCCCCATTTTGTCTCGTATTCCTACCACAAACCAACGATTCTTAAATTCTTTTAGCCACCAAGCATGAAAGCAAAAAACACTTTCTTCTTTGGCCTTAAAAGACTGATAGCTAATTTTTAGTGCTTTTTTCTGAATGATTGCTTTGTAAATAATATCTAAATGGCCGAGACCTTTGAGATTATCGTTTTTTTCAAAATCAATCACAGGATTTACGTTTTTTTCGGTAGCGTAAACGTGGTCTTCTAGCTTTTGAACAACTTCGTTGAGTTGCTCAAAATGAGAAAAGCCCTTAAACTGTTTCAACATCGCCACGGCTTCGTTCATGTTGGCGAGGTCTATTTCCGAAATTGGAATATTCGTGATGCTATAATCGGGGTCTTCGTAGGTGTAATATTTTTTGTCTGACACCACGATAGGAGCAAAATAGCCTAGTTTATCACTCCTCATCATCTGAATATCATTTTGGATAGTCCGTTTGCTAATCGCCTCAATGCCTTCGTATTCATAGAGGGTATCCGACACTTTTTGGATTAAATCGTCCAAAGTCCATTTCTTGAAACGGTTTTTCAGACAGGCATCAATGGTTTTGTAGCGAATGAGGGCGTTGCGGTTTGCAGGCATATTGTTTTATGTTTGGGAATTTGAACTTGGTAGAATATTTATTTAGAGTATTTAAAAATAATTACAAGAAAAAACAACACATTTGAATAAAATAAATTCGTTATGAAAAATATAATTGTGGAAAAACCGCATTTCTTCAAGAAATTCAAGACCTATACCGCTGAGGAAATTTTGGCAGCAGGAGGAACTACGGCCTTCAGTAAGCTGACGGGTTATGATCTTAAAAAATTATATCATCTACAAGGAGAACCTCTATCCAACGCTGATTACCAAAAAGCCATAAATACCTTGACTAAATAGAATGAATTTATTTTTTGATACTAATATCATTCTTGCACTTGTTAGAGACAAATCTGGTCATAATGTAATGGAGTATCTTAATCCCAAAGAAGATGCCATTTACGTTTCCTTTGTAAATATTGCCGAAGCTCAATCAATTGCTTTTCAAAATAAATGGGGCTTTGCCAAAGTTCAAATATTGGAGGATTTTTTCCAATCAGTTCGAATCATCGGAATTAGTGATTTATTACTTCCAACGTACATTGGGATAGATGCATACAGCCAAAGAAACCATCCTGATTACGAAAAATACCCTTTTTCTACGCCTCGCAATATGGGTAAAAACGACTTGTTGACGGTTCGCCGCAGCGATTGCTGCAACTGCTTCTCTTTTAAACCTCAAACTTATTACTACCGATGGCGATTTCGACCATTTAGATTCCTCTTTTCTTTCGCTTCAAAAGGTATTACCAGCCGAACTCCTTTCTTTGTGAAAGGCAAAATTCGCAATTCGCAAATTCAACATAAATCTTAAAGGAATTGAGCGTAAGATTTTTAATCATGAATTAATTTATCTAAATCCTAATTATAAAGGAGAAGACACTCCCCAAAATTATAGAGATTGGTTAGACTTAATTTATGAAAGTATCCATCATCTCAATAATCCTCAAATCAATACCAATAATGCAGGCGTAAAGAGAGCTACTGAAATTGTGAGTTATGAGAATATTAGTCCAGAGGAATGGGAATTGGCAAAAATTGAAGTAGGCAGACAAAAAGTAATTAAACTCAGTATTGAAGATAGAGAAATGGAAATTGCCATTAATGCCATCAAGAAAGGAATAGCAAGTGAATTGATTTCAGAAATTACAGGATTGAGTATTGAGCGAATTATTGAGCTAAGAGAAGCAAATGCCTAAAACGTACATAGGCAGAAGGATATAAAATTGATTTGGTTGATGTCATGTTCCTAAAAAACTATCACTTAATCATTAGTAAAATGTGCTTTGGACAGAAATTATTGAAGTAGAATT
>JAYWHL010000263.1:0-3410 GCA_043777715.1 Cytophagaceae bacterium
GCTACCGTAAAAGTAACGTTTGCCCCAACGATAGGTGTCTGATTATCAACCGATTTTACCAAACTCAAATCTGCTTGCTGAACCGTAACAGGCACACGAGCTTGGTCGTCTTGGCCATCTTCAGTACCTGTGTTTACTTGCGAATCTTGGTCGTATTGGTCGGCAGCCGTAATTTCTGTTTTGTTGATTAAAGTCAAACCGTTGGCAATGGCCGCAGCCGTTACCGTGGCTTTTACCGTCAAATCTATCGAATTGCCTACACCAATGCTTGCAATATTTCTGCTGGTTAAGGTCTGGCCTGTTACACTTGGGAAATCAGTATTTGGCGTAACAAAAGACAAACCCGTTGGTAAATAATCGGCTACTTTAACGTTCGTAGCTGGGCTTGGGCCTGCATTGCTTACTTTGATGATATAGGTTATCACATCGCCAACGTTTGGTCGGTTGTTATCAACGGTTTTGGCAATTGATAAATCGGCTTGTTGGCCACCAATTGTTACAGCACCCACATCGTCTTGGCCGTCTTCTGTACCTGTATTTGGTTGAGAATCAATATCAAACTGGTCAGATGCACTTACTTCTGCTTTGTTAGTAATGCTTCCGTTTTGATTTACTCTGGCTAAGAAAGTCAGGGTAGTTTCGGTGTTTTTGGCAATACTGGCAATGTTTCTTGACAATAATGTACCCGTAGTATTGGTAAAGTCGCTACTTGACACAAAGCCTAAAGCTGTTGGCAATACGTCTTTTACCTGTACGTTGGTGGCATCGTCTGGGCCGTCGTTGCGTACTACGATTGAATACGTGATTTGGTCGTTTACATTTGGCGAGGCATTGCTTACCAATTTTCTAAGGCTCAAATCCGCCTGACGCACTCGTACTGGCGTTTCGGCACGGTCGTCTTCGGTGTTATCAACGCCATTGTTTGGTTGCGAGTCTATGTCAGGTTGGTTGGCGGCACTCACTTCTGCTTTGTTAATAATCCTACCTGTGCCTGTAACCCTGGCCACAAAGAATAAATCTTGTGAAGCCCCAACTGCCACATTTACCGTTCTCGAATTTAATGTACCCGATGTATTTGTAAAATCATTTGACGATACAAACTGAATACCCAAAGGCAAGACGTCTTTGATAACCACGCCCGTTGCAGCACTTGGCCCAGCATTGCTTACCGTTATTTTATACGTTACCTGTCCGTTTGGATTCACGATTGAATCACTCACGGCTTTGGCCAAACTCAAATCTATTTGTTGGCCGCCAATCGTTACGCCATTTTGGTCGTCTTCGCCGTTGGTCGTGCCATTGTTTGGACTAGAATCTGGGTCGTTTTGGTCAGATTTTGAAACCTCCGCACGGTTTTGGATACTTCCCGCTTGGTTTACGGTTGCCACAAAGGTTAAAGCCTTTGGCGAACCTACGGCAATACTCGGCACATTGGCCGTAAGTGTACCGCCTACATTTGTAAAGTCTGAACTGTTCTTAAAGGTCAATCCCGTTGGTAAAATGTCTTTTACCGCTACGTTGGTGGCCGTGTTTGGCCCTGCATTGGTTACGGTAATGGTATAAACCACGTCCGAACCTACCGTTGGATTCAAGTTGTTTACGGTTTTGGCCAAACTCAAATCTGCTTGTTGAACCGTTACGGGTACACGGGCTTGGTCGTCTTGGCCGTCTTCTGTGCCTGTGGCCACTTGCGAATCTTGGTCGAATTGGTCAGATGCAAAAATCTCTGCTTTGTTTATCAAACTCAAACCATTGGCAATAGCCGAAGGATTTACCGTAACTTTTATCGTTAAATTAATTGAGTTTCCTACACCAATACTCGAAATGCTACGGCTGGTCAAAACTTGCCCTGCTGCCGTTGGGAAATCTGTATTTGGTGTTACCAAAGTTAAACCATTGGGCAAATAATCTTTTACGATTACATTGGTAGCTGGGCTTGGGCCTGCGTTGCTCACTTGCAACGTATAGATAATATCGTCTCCAATATTTGGCGATGATTTATCTACGCTTTTTGTCAAACTCAAATCTGCCTGTTGGCCTCCAATGGTTACGATACCTACGTCGTCTTGACCATCTTCTGTGCCTGTATTTGGTTGAGAATCAGGGTCAAACTGATCAGATTTTGTAATCTGTGCTTTGTTGGTAATGCTTCCAGTTTGGAATACTCTAGCCTTGAACGTTAGCGTTACTTTGCCATTTTTTGGAACAGTAATTGGATTTATCGAAACCAATGTACCCGATACCAAACTTACGTCCGTGCTACTCACAAAAGTCAAGCCCGTTGGCAAGGCATCTTTCACTTCTACGTTGGTGGCGTTGTCGGGCCCGGCGTTGGTAATTTCTAACGAATACGTTATTTCATCGCCTACGTTTGGTACGGCATTGCTTACCAGTTTTTTCAAACTCAAATCGGCTTGCTGTACTCTTAGGGCAGCCTCTCCCCTATCGTCTTCGGTGTTTTCGGTGCCGTTGTTTGGCGTAGAATCCGAATCTGGTTGGTCTGATTTAGAAATCTGTGCTTTGTTGATAATCTTGCCTGTACCCGTTACTTTGGCTACAAACTTCAAGGTATCGGTTGCACCCACGGCCAAACTGGCAATTGCCCCTGTCAATGTTCCTGTCGAAACTTGGGTTAAACGAGTGCTGCTCACAAATTCTAAACCTGCTGGCAATACGTCTTTTACCTCTACGTTGGTAGCCACACTTGGGCCAGCATTGGTTACGGCAATGGCAAAAGTTACCAATCCGTTTGGTTTTGGAATAGAATCTGATACAAATTTACCCAAACTCAAATCGGCCAATTGCCCACCAATCGTGGCTTTGCTGATGTCGTCTTCGTTTGGATTATTGTTATTTGGCGTAGAATCTGGGTCGTTTTGGTCAGCTTTTGTAAGCTGTGCTGTGTTGGTAATACTTCCCGACTGGGTAACACGGGCGATGTAGGTCAATGTTTTTGGCGAACCTACGGCAATGCTTGGAATCGTTCCTGTTAATGTCCCCGTTGGACTTTCGGTTAGGTCAGAGCTACTCACAAACAATAATCCTGCGGGCAAAATATCCTTTACCTCCACATTAGTTGCCGCACTTGGCCCTGCATTGGTTATTTCTAGGCTATAAATCACGGTAGAACCCACGGTTGGCGTGGCGTTATTTACCGATTTTTTCAAACTTAAATCCGCTTGCTGAACTGTTACAGGCACACGGGCTTGGTCGTCTTGGCCATCTTCTGTACCTGTATTTACCTGCGAATCAACGTCTGGCTGGTCGGCGGCAACAATTTCTGTTTTGTTAATAAGCGTTAGGCCATTGGCAATAGAGGCCGCCGTAACGGTAGCTTTTATCGTCAAACTTACGGCATTACCCACGGCAATACTCGCAATGTTTCGGCTCGTGAAAGTTTGGCCATTTAC
>JAYWHL010000264.1:0-9475 GCA_043777715.1 Cytophagaceae bacterium
AAGCCACAGAAAAGCAATCGTACCATGAGTACGCCTTAGTTTCCAAAACAAGCCACGCAAAACGGCCTTCATCAAAAATAAAGATTTATTTTGATGAAGGCCGTTTTCGTTTCTCAAAACCCTATCCTACCAATTCTCTTAAATCTGGGTCATGAATCATCTTGCGTTCGTCGGCCATGATTAAGAAACGGGTATAGATACGGTCGAGGTCGGGTTTGGCAAATTCAAAACCTAATTGTTGCAAGCGATACCTCAAGGCCGCCCTACCACTCCGAGACGTAAGTACGATTGATGAGTTAGAAACGCCAACGTCTTCGGGGTTGATAATTTCATAGTTTTGGGAATGTTTCAAGAAACCGTCTTGATGAATCCCCGATGAATGTGCAAAGGCATTGGCCCCCACAATGGCTTTATTAGGCTGTACGGACATTCCCATTAAGCCCGAAACCAAACTACTAAGCGGATATAGCCCTTTTGGATTGATGCCCGTTTCAAAGCCTAGGTCTTTGTGTACGTTCAAAATCATGGCCACTTCTTCGAGCGAGGTATTGCCCGCCCGTTCGCCAATGCCGTTGATGGTTACCTCCACTTGCCTTGCCCCTGCCCTAATGCCTGCAATGGTATTGGCCGTGGCCAAGCCGAGGTCGTTGTGGTTGTGCATCGAAATCGTGGCCTTATGGATATTGGGTACGTTTTCATAAAGATAACTGATGCGATTAAACATTTGGTCGGGCAGGAGATAGCCCGTAGTATCGGGCAAATTAACCACCGTTGCCCCTGCATTGATTACGGCTTGGGTCAGTTTGGCCAAAAATTCAAGGTCGGCACGGCCAGCATCTTCTGCAAAAAATTCTACGTCTTCCACATAGCCCTTGGCATATTTCACACACCATATTGCTTGTTCCAAAATTTGCTCACGGGTAGAATTAAATTTGTATTTGATGTGCGTATCCGAAGCCCCAAGCCCTGTGTGGATTCGGGGATATTTGGCATACTTTAAGGCCGCTGCCGCCGAGTCTATGTCGGGCTGTTTGGCACGAGACAAAGCACAAACAGTTATATTTTTGATAAGTTTGGATATTTCTTCTACCGAACGGAAATCCCCAGGCGACGAAATAGGAAAACCCGCTTCTATAATATCAACACCAAGGCTCTGAAGCTCTTCGGCCACTTGAAGTTTCTCTTCGGTATTTAACTGACAACCAGGTACTTGCTCGCCGTCTCGTAAGGTTGTATCAAAAATTTGTATGCGATTACTCATGATTTTTTTAAAGAATTTATACAAAAAAAGCCCTTTCTCGTTGTGAGAAAGGGCTGCTTTATTTTATAGCAATATACCTCTCACAACACAGACTTGCGAATGAGTAAGAGTAGGCATAGAATCGTTGCACTGTAAATCATATTTTGTTGATTTTTTCATAATGACAATCACAAAATTAAACGAAAGTTTCTAAACACCAAATTTTTATTTGTATTTCGTACAAAAAGATGTTTTTTCTTACAAAATTGGCAAAAAACGAATCGATTTATTAGAAATTGATGAAAAAACAAAGCATTTGAGAAAATAAGAAACCCAAAAAAGACGAAATCCGCTAACTAAAATTATCGATTCTATGACAATTTTTGTGATGAACTTGTAGGGACGTATTGCATACATCCTCTGACGAAATGGACGTATGCGATACACCCCTACCACAAAAACTGTTAGAAAACCAAATTATCTTTCGATAACCAATTCAAAATCCGTAGTAAGGGCTTTTATTTCATAAACTCCTGTTTTTGAGGGTTTAGTTTGGCTTTTTATCTGAACGCCTTCATAAACAGGAGACCTAAAAAACATCGTTTTGGTATTGTTTCTGAAGGTAAATTTCCGAACCAAAAAACCTGTTTTAGGAGCAAGCAAAAGCGTTTCGGTTACTTCTATATTGTCCAACAAATACTTAAAGGTTGGTCTGTTTTTTTTAAGGCTATAACCCTTAAATTTTACAATCGGGGTGTGGTCTAGGTGTCCAATCCTAAACGGAAAACCTGTACTGTCTCGCCAATAAACTTGGCCTATTATCTTGGCCAATTTGTTGCCATTACCTTTCCAATGCTCGGTATTATCCAAAAATCCACCCGTCCACGCATATCTTAAATAACATTTACCTGCATCAAAACAATAGGCATCATGCTCCGACAACGCCACGGCTATGGCCGCAGGGCTGGCATCGGGCATAAATATTCTATACATCATCGGATAACTCAAGGCATAGGGGTGTGGCGAAACTGGCCCCATGGCATGGTGCTGGTGTTGGTTTTTTTCTTGGGTAAACCTCTGGCTTTCAGGTATGTTGAGGTCTTTTTCAAAAACAGGCATGGATTTCCCCACATACACTGCCCCATACATCACAAAACCATGCCCTGGATAGGTACATACGTACGGATAAATGCCGTCTTTATCTACCATAAACGTAAACCGCTCCATTTGCCCAGGTTCTACAATTTTGCTATGTGCCAGCACCAAAGGCGAGGCAGGAACATAGTCCATTTTAGCTCCACGGTCGGCTAGTTTTAGGGCTTCATCTACCACTTTTGGACGGGCGTTTGGCTTTGTAAAAACGATATTATGAGCCATATCATCGTGATTATCCAAAACGATAGTGAGTTTAACGGGGGCCTTGAGTTCAAATCGGGGCAAGTCATACTGCAAACCGCCCAAAACTTTGATAACAATGGTGGTGTCGGTGGGGGTGTTGGCTAGGCAATAATTACCAATAAAGCCAAGCCCAAGAAGAAAAAAGATATTTTTAAACATTGAAAACAACTAAAATGAACTTGATTTGGTAAAGTTAAGAGAATAAATTTTAGGATAATATTTTAAAAAAATAAAGAATTTATGCCAAAAACAGCCCTAAGTGCCATATAATATAAAGATAATGCCATTTTGAAAAAAATCTTTTGGATATGACTTGAGAAATATATTACATTTGCGGTTGTTTTGAATACAAAACAAAGCATTAACAACTTGTTTTTAAAAATTAAACAAGAAATTAGGCATTAGTTTTGAAAATAAAACAAAGTATTAATCATTTGTTTTCACACAAAACATTAACCACTCAAACTAAGCAAGAAAATGTCAGCAATTGCAGAGAAAGTACAGCGTATCATCGTAGAGAAATTGGGTGTTGAGCCTTCAGAGGTTACGACAGAAGCCAGTTTTACAAATGACTTAGGTGCCGATTCACTTGACACCGTTGAACTAATCATGGAGTTTGAAAAAGAGTTTAACGTTTCTATTCCAGACGACCAAGCTGAAAACATTCAGACAGTGGGTCAGGCAGTTGCCTACTTGGAAGAGAATGCGAAATAAGCCCCAAGAAAATTCACGATAATGTGCTAATGTGATGTTGTTATACAATGCAAAATTGTTAAACGCTCGTGTTAGCACATTATTTTTTGGTACAAAATCAAGAAAAAACGAAGGAAGCAAAAGCTAAAAGCATAAGAATTTTATAGGTCCTGCAAAGCATTTCAGCATAAACTCCGAAAGAACTAAGTAGTTAAAAATTAATAACTTAGGGTCTCTTTCCAAATAGAGTAGTTATAGATTATGTGTAACATCAGTCGATAAATTTTGTATTTGCCTGCATTTTAAATATCTTTAGTTCTAAACTTCCAAACGCTTCATTATATTCTAATAACATGAAAACTTTCAAGAGAGTTGTCGTTACGGGCCTAGGAGCATTGACTCCAATCGGTAACACTGTGCAAGACTACTGGCAGGGACTGGCCAATGGCGTGAGTGGCTGTGCGGCAATAACCCGCTTTGATGCCTCAAAATTCAGGACTCGTTTTGCCTGTGAGCTAAAAGGGCTAGATATGCAAAATTTTATTCCAAGACAAGAAGCCCGTAAGATGGACCCCTTTGCCCAGTATGCCGTGGTGGCTGCCGACGAAGCCATTAAAGATGCGGGGTTTGACATAGAAAAATTTAGAGACCCTGATGCTGCCACCGAAATAAACCGAGAAAAAGCAGGTGTGATTTGGGGTTCTGGTATTGGCGGTTTGAAAACCTTTGAAGAAGAAATGATTTACTTTGGCAAAGGCGATGGCACTCCCAAAATCAATCCTTTTTTTATTCCTAAAATGATAGCCGACAGTGCCTCTGGTAACTTGTCTATTCGCTATGGTTTTAGGGGGCCAAATTACGTAACGGTTTCGGCCTGTGCATCGGCCAATAATGCAATTATCGATGCCTTCAATTATATCAGATTGGGGCGTATGAATTTATGTGTTACAGGTGGCTCCGAAGCAGCCGTAACCATAGCCAGTGTAGGCGGTTTTACGGCCATGCGAGCCATGTCCGAACGCAACGACGACCCCACCACGGCTTCTAGGCCCTATGATAAAGACCGAGACGGCTTTGTAGTGGGAGAAGGAGCGGGGGCTTTGATATTGGAAGAATACGAGCACGCCTTGGCCCGTGGTGCAAAAATATATTGTGAGTTAATTGGCGGCGGAATGTCGTCGGACGCTTATCATATCACCGCCCCACACCCCAACGGTTATGGAGCGTTGTTGGCCATGAAAGACGCCCTCGACGATGCAGGGATTGCACCTACCGAGATAGACTATATCAACACCCACGGTACATCTACGCCCATTGGTGACCCTCAAGAGCTGAAGGCCATTGTAGAGCTTTTTGGCGACCATGCCTATCAATTAAACATTAGTTCTACCAAATCTATGACTGGCCACTTGTTGGGCGGTGCAGGGGCGGTAGAGGCCGTGGCTTCGATATTGGCATTGCAACATCAAATTGTTCCGCCAACGATTAACCACTTTACAGCCGACCCCGAAGTAGATTCTCGGCTAAACCTAACGCTCAATGTGGCTCAGGCAAGGGCCATGACGACCGTAATGTCGAACGGTTTTGGCTTTGGTGGCCATAATGCCGCAGTTATTTTCAGAAAAATATAAATCAATAAGGTGAGTAGCGGTAAGCAATAAGCTATATGCTTGAAATACAAACAATTACGACATTAATAGTACAAGCTAATTTTGCTCAAGTACTTACTGAAAATCAATCAATAAACTTATCTCCCGTTTTTTTCTAGCATTCAACATCAACAATTCATTATTTCTTTAATCACTCAAAAAAGCCCCCTTTTTTAATTT
The DNA here is from genome assembly GCA_043777715.1 of Cytophagaceae bacterium. Taxonomy (GTDB): domain Bacteria; phylum Bacteroidota; class Bacteroidia; order Cytophagales; family Spirosomataceae; genus JAYWHL01. The sequence continues at coordinate 5,161 of JAYWHL010000264.1, forward strand.
TTTATTTATGCTTGATACCATCAAGGCCATGTTTTCGAGTAGCGAGCGAGACAAAGTATTAAAACTTGCCGTTAAGCAAATCATTGGCGAACGCCCCAGCAACCTAAACCTCTATCATCTGGCTTTTATGCACACATCGGCCAGTAAGGAATTGAATCTGGTTGGTTTTAGAGATTCTAACGAACGTCTAGAATACCTTGGCGACTCGGTACTGGGTATGGTGGTTGCTGAATATTTGTTTAAGAAATATCCTTTTAAAGACGAAGGCTTTTTGACAGAAATTCGCTCCAGAATTGTAAACAGAGAGTCGCTTAATGGTGTTGCTCGGAAAATTGGCCTAGACAAACTCATAGAATTTGATGCCCACAGGCGTACTATCCTATCCAGAACGTCAATGTATGGCGATGCCCTAGAGGCATTGGTTGGGGCAATCTATTTGGATAAAGGCTTTGAGTTTACCAAAAAATTTATCCTTCGTAAACTACTGTCCAATCATTTTGATATTGATACCGTTATTCAAAACAATACTAATTTTAAGAGCCTCATTATAGAATGGGCCCAAAAAGAAGGCAAAGACGTACGGTTTGATGTAGAAGAAAAAGGCAATACCCACAGCAAAGAATTTTATGCAAGTTTGTTGGTGGACAATGTTAATTTTAGTGCAGGGTCGGGTTTTAGTAAGAAAAAAGCCGAACAGTCGGCTGCAATGAAAGCCTGCGAAAGTTTGGATTTGAAGTAACAAAGGTAAGGATTCTAAAAGGCGATTAGCTTGAAATACAAGAGATTATAAGTTTTGAAGCATCGATTATTTTCTAATATGTAAGCAAATGGACAAATCTAAACTATATCTTGAATAAATGTAAAAAATTGATAATCAGACAAATATCTCCTATTTTTTGCCTACTGGACAGATTTACAGAACATTGCTTTCGCAAAGGTGTTTGGTAAGCCACCAACCACGGAGACGGAACTTTTTATTTCCCCTAATTCCTAAAAATTTATAAGTTAATTGCATTAAAAATCTCTACATAGTGCCTCACAAAACCCCTCATAATGGTACTATTTTTAATGCACTCAACCTAAAAAACTATCCTTCTTTTAATTTATGTTACGGTTTTTGTTTTTTTTCGTAATCCTCTTGCCCACTGGTATTCGTAAATCCTTCGGGCAGGATAGTACCCAAATCGCTTCTTCTCGCAAAATAGGCTTAGAAAATCTAGGCGTTTCGGTATTAGATTTTCGGAGTACTTGGTTTGGGGGGAGAGATGCCGTTTTGTGGGGAACAAACGCTGGATATATTTACGGAGAGAAAAAAAACAAATTGGCAATCGGTTTATACACAGCCAGTTATAACAAAACAAGAAGCCTTGTGAGTCTCGAAGGCCAAAGACCCTCCGTTAATATTATGATACCCTTTGCCAGTGGCCATGACTTATATTTTGTAAATTTACTTTACCTCAAAGGCTGGATTTGGCACAAACATTGGATACTGGCCACCCCTTTTGAAATCGGCCTTGGTTCGGCCAAAACCTTTTTCCCTAGCCCTGTATTACCTTCCGAAGGCCCCACCAAAATATTCGTTCCTGTTCAAGCTGGTGTCAATTTCGACTATCGTTACAGCCGCTGGTTTGGCGTGGGTGTGCGAGGGGGCTATCGGACAACGCTTTACAATGCCCAAGAGAGCGTAAATTTTAGTGGTTTTTATTATACTTTTGGCCTTTCAGTTTATGGCGATGTTGGTTATGACTTGCTGAAAATGATTAAAAAGAAGAAAAAACAAAAATGAAAAAACGCTTCATCATCTCACTTATTTTATTGGCTACGATAGGCCAAGCAAAGGCTCAATACGACCCTCGGGCTTACTCGTATAGCATAAAATTGGGGTCTTCTCAATTTTATGGCGACATAGCCACTGAATCTGGTTTTTTGAATCCTTTTTCGTTTTTTGCGAGCCAAGGTTTTTATACAGGCGTATCCATAAACCGAAACTTTGATAGGCTTTTTACCCTTAGGGCCGAAATGGATTTTGCCTCACTCCGCTCCAAGCGAGAAGAATGGTACAATGCCCGTATGGAAAGCAATATCTTGCAGGGTTCGATTAGCATCAGCACCGATTTGATTCATATCATCAATCCTGATTTATCGGCCAGGCGACAAAAAATATATGTAGAACCCTTTATTGGTATAGGTGTTTCTGCCTTCAAAGCCGAGGTATTCGACCTTACCACCCAAGAGTTAATGCGTTATAGTTCAGCTTGTTGTACCAAAATGGCCTTGCCCATGGGGCTTATCATTAGTTATGACGTGAGCAAATCGCTGGCCTTGGGGCTAAACTTCAAAATGACTTCTATCAGTACTGATATTCTTGATGCCACTAATGGCGGTGTGCCTAATGGTAATTTACTAAGAGGAAAGATTTATGACCTTTTTGGGCAAGATAACAATTCGGCAAAAGATAAATGGGGGAGTTTTTCCTTGGTTTCTACCTTTAAGTTTGGGTCAATCAGATAAGCGGGAAGCTCTTTGAGGAAATACGTTAATGGATTGTTTTGAAAATGTGGTAGTGTCCGTTTAATGTACTTCCCCAAAAATCGGTAACCAAAGTGTATCACTATGTTACCTACCAAAACCCTATTGAGGTATGATTATTGCTGTGAGTAAAGCAGTTTAACGGTCTTGATTATCCAAAATATGCCCCACTTTACAAATACTAACTTGTTGATTTTCAGAATAATTCTCCTTTTTATCCTTCTTTTTGTGGCCAGTATTACCCTAAAAGCCCAGTCGCTTTACGATACCCGTACGTGGTCTGTTACAGCCAAAGTTGGGCCTACACAGTTTTATGGTGATTTGAGCGAGGGCTTGGCGGTGCTTAGTCCAGTGTCGTTTTTTAAAGCACAGGGTTTTGAGCTGGGCTTGGGCATCAATAAACATCTGAACCGTACTTTTACCATAAAAGGCGATATTGATTTTGCCAGTATCAAAGCCAGTCGCAAACAATGGTACAACGCTCGTTTTTCTTCAAAAATCCTTCAAACTAGCCTAGTTGTTGGGGTTGATATGATGCACATTTTTTATCCAGATGTAAACGTACGTCGCCAAAAGCTATTCGTAGAACCTTATGTTGGTTTTGGGCTGATTGGCTTTAAAAGTACTGTAAACGACATAGATACCCAACGGTATCTTAGGAGTACTGATTTTCTGATAAAAAAAGTAATCCCCATTGGGCTTTGTTTTAGGCAAGACATTACGCCAAGTACCAGTGTTGGCCTAGATTTTAGAATGAATACTGTTTTTAGTGATGTACTAGACGGTACGATTGGTGGCGTGTTAGAAGAACGCTATTTGAAAGGGCTGATAAACGATGATGTATCGCTCAAAAAAAATTCAGCCAAAGACCGATGGAGTTCCTTAACGCTTTGTTATACTTATAAAATTGGAGGCAATGGCCGTAAAAACGCCCGAACTTTTAAATAGAATTTGGGAAACAGAGAAACAAAAAAAAAGCCTTCTTTTACCTCATAGCATCAGTCTATGGGCGACAGTTTAGAGGATAATATTGGTAAATAATTGATTTTCAGTTGCGTATATTCTTCGTTACCCTTCTTGTTATTATCCTTATATTCCTTCAAAAAAACTAGGCAAAAACCGTATCTTTGTGGCATATTTCTTGATTCCTTCTCCCCAAATATTCAAGCCATGTCTGTTCATAACCCTGATATTAAGCGTGTTACTACCCACACTATTCAAGAGTTAAAAGCCCGAAACGAAAAAATATCGTGCCTCACGGCCTATGATTTTTCGATGGGTAAATTAGTAGATGCCGCTGGCGTTGAGCTTATCCTCGTGGGCGACTCGGCTTCTAACGTAATGGCTGGCCACGAAACCACCCTGCCCATAACCCTCGACCAAATGATATACCATGCCAGTTCGGTGGTAAGGGCCGTAAAACGAGCCTTGGTGGTGGTCGATTTGCCCTTTGGTTCCTATCAAGGCAATTCCGAAGAAGCCCTGCGGTCGGCCATTAGGATTATGAAAGAGTCGGGTGCCCATGCCGTAAAAATGGAAGGTGGCTCCGAAATCAAAGAATCTATCGTACGGGTGCTCAGTGCGGGGATTCCCGTGATGGGTCACCTGGGCCTTACGCCACAGTCTATCTATAAATTTGGAACTTATGCCGTGCGTGCCAAAGAAGACCAAGAAGCCCAAAAACTAATAGAAGACGCCCTGATGCTAGAAGAAGTGGGGTGTTTTGCAATGGTCTTAGAAAAAATACCCGCCACATTGGCCAAAGATGTTACCCAAAAACTATTAA
>JAYWHL010000265.1:0-3394 GCA_043777715.1 Cytophagaceae bacterium
CCCAGGCAAAGGGTCTTTAAAGGGGTCTAGGTATTGAGGGTCGCCTTGTTTTACATTAAAGTAATCTACTAAAATTTGGCGAACACGGTCGGTGCGGTCTTCGCCTGAATAAGCCGCTATTTTCTCCAAAGAGCGATTACCCATTTGTCTGGCCAATGGGCCAATTTGTGCTTCTAGGTCGTTGGGGTCGGCGAGGGCAGTACTCACATCATCGAGGTAGTCGGTAAAGGTATATCTAACACTGGCTTCAAAGGATATGTCCCAACGAGTGTTGAGTTTCATTTTGACACCGCCCCCAAACGGAATGGCGATTTGGAGGGGTTTGTAGGGTTGGAGGTCATAGCCTGGCAAACCTTGGCCTTCGGTGCGTAGGGGGGCTAAACTCACCCAGTCGCCACCTTCAGAAATAGGTGCTTTTGCCATCGGATTATGGTCGAATAGGGCGATTCCTGCAAAAATATAGGGTGTAAATTTTTTACGAACTTTGAAGTTTTTTTCAGTAGGGATTAAATTATAAATACCAATTAATGAAAATTCTTTGATGTCGTTTCTAAAGTGTAGGTTTCGCATATAATACGCTATGCGTTCGGGGTCGTTATAAAAAACATTATCGTCTCCTGCAATTCTGGCCCAAGTAAAAGCCGCCCTCGCACTTATTCTTGGCGTAAAAGCCCTTGTAACGCCCAAGGTGGCATTCCAGCGAGGTAATCTCGTAAAAGCCGAAAACAGGGCGTCTCTGTATGGATTTAGCTCTCCCAAGTAGTGCGACGACCCGCCTCCAAAATCTATGGTACTATATTGGCTAAAGTTCGCTTTTTCTATGTTATTGCGTTCATACCATTTTTTTTGAGCATTAATATCCTCAATATTAATGAGTTGCAAAAAAAGTATGCCTAAAAAAAGTTTCAAAGATTGTATTTTCATTTCTTAAAAAAATAAGCCCAAATACGTATTGGGCTTTGTTCGTAAATTTTACAATGCGGAATAATGTGTAAATGTATGTGAATTGTCGGTTTTCGGTTTTTAAATGCCTCTTTGATAGCTACGCATACTAGAGCCAAATTTGTACGTTAAATAAAACGCTGCATAACCCCACCTATCATTTGGTGTATCGCTATAAGACAATTGCCCCCAAAAACGATAAGGTACAGAGGTATTACGAATATCCGAACGGTCTAAACCCGATGTAGCATCTATTTTATCATTTCTGATATAGTTGTAACGAAGGTCTAAACCTGCATTTATGGCATTGCCAATGGGCATACTAAGCGTAATACCAACTGGTACAGACCTTTCGATAGAATAATAAATATCACTACTCCCACGGGCATTGCCATATCTAGCAAAGATAGGCGTGTGAGCGCTGCCGCTTCCGAAGGCACTCGAAAAACGCATAACTTCGCCCGTGGTAAGGTCATAGGCGACCGAATTATAACGCATCGTACCAAAACCGCCATAAACACCAATATTTACAGGAAAATCATCATCTATTAATTGACTCACATTATAAACCGCAATGAGATTAACCATAAAAAAGTCAGTCTTGAATCTTGCATTATAATAGGTTTTGAGAGAGCCTTCCAAATTACCCGTCTCCGTAGATAATTTAAGCGTTACACTCGGCGAAATTCCTTTGTTTACGTCTATGCCGTAAATTCCGTGATAAACGGAGGTTGATAATTCGCCAAACGACTGCGTAAGTCCTGTTTTTATACCCACCGACCAGCCGTCAATTTCTTCGTTATTGCCATACCTCCTGCGGCGTTGTGCATCGGCACTATGCTCAAAAACAGTAAGGACTAAAACGAATAGACTAATAAATTGTAAAGAAATTTTCATGCTATATTAGGTTAATTCTTGAAGATTGACTTTGAAAATCAAATACTCTTTCGCTTTTTGACTCTCTTTTTTGTTTCCGATACTCTTACTCCTCAACAATACCCGTATAACTGAATGGCGTAATGTTTTTTAGTTCTGTTTTTATGGCTTCGCTAATAGCTAACGTTTCAATAAATTGGCTTATTGTGAAGGCCGTTATCTTTTCGTTTTTTCGAGTTAGGGCTTTGAGGGCTTCGTAGGGCTGTGGGTAGCCTTCTCTCCTCAAAACGGTTTGAATACCCTCGGCCACAACAGCCCAGTTGTCTTCTAGGTCTTGGTTGATGGCTTTTTGGTTAAGTTCTAGTTTTGAAAGTCCTTTCATCAACGATTTCAATGCTATCAACTGATGAGCAATTGGCACCCCCAAATTACGCAAAACGGTTGAATCGGTCAAATCTCTTTGTAATCTCGAAATTGGTAATTTGCCTGATAGGTGTTCATAAAGGGCATTGGCTATGCCTAAATTACCCTCGGAGTTTTCAAAATCAATTGGGTTTACTTTATGCGGCATGGCCGATGAGCCAATTTCGCCTTCTTTTATTTTTTGTTTGAAGTACCCCATCGAAATATAAGTCCATAAATCTCTATCTAGGTCAATCAAAATGGTATTAATTCTTTTCAAATTGTCTAAAAGAGCCGCTAGGTGGTCATAATGTTCTATTTGGGTGGTAAACTTGCTGCGTGTTAAACCCAAATTCGCCACAAACCGATTCCCAAAACTTGCCCAATCAACGAGCGGATACGCCACATGATGGGCGTTAAAATTACCCGTTGCTCCACCAAATTTTGCCGCATGAGGAATAGTAGCCAATAAATCCATCTGCTGATTAAGCCGCTCCACGAACACCCTAAACTCTTTGCCCAAGCTAGTCGGCGAGGCTGGTTGGCCATGTGTATGGGCCAAGAGAGCTATGCCCTTCCATTGTTCTGACAAAGTTTTTAACTTTTGGGTTGCCTCTCTTAGCTGGGGAAAAATTATTGTCTCTAGGGCTTCTTTGAGCGAAAGGGGTATGGCCGTGTTGTTGATGTCTTGGGAAGTAAGGCCGAAATGAATAAATTCTGAAAAATTTGCCAATCCCAATTTTTCAAATTTTTCTTTAATAAAATACTCAACCGCTTTTACGTCATGGTTGGTAGTTTTTTCTATTTCTTTGATTTTGAGGGCATCGTCTTCTGAAAATGCTTCATAAATTGCTCGCAAGCTATGATAGATTTGGGGCGGTACTGCTGATAATTGTGGCAAAGGCAACTCGCAAAGGCATATAAAATATTCTATTTCTACATGAACTCGATATTTGATGAGGCCAAATTCTGAAAAATACTGGGCTAAACTTTCGGTTTGTGAGCGATAGCGGCCATCAATGGGCGAAGTTGCAGTAAGTGCGTTGAGTTGCATAAGCAATAGATAGGAATTGGCGAATGATAATTTTGAAAATACTTACAAAATTAAGACTTCTACACTTCAATTCCTTGATTTTCAGTCAAAGATTATCGCCTACACCATTTTATGAAAAAC
>JAYWHL010000266.1:0-9443 GCA_043777715.1 Cytophagaceae bacterium
AGTGGAACGAGCGTAGCATCGCTACGGTCGATAAAAAAGCTAAAGTCTAGTTGAAAAAGAGTCAATTTTGGCGGAAAGAAATAAGTTTAAACAGCTTCAAAATCCACACGGTCATAAACAGCCGCAACATCAAGTTCACATTCGCCAATGCGAATTGTGCCTTCTTTTGCCATTTGGTGAGTCCATGTTTCGGGCGTATGTTTTTTATACACCTCTATTTTTTGCTTTTTTGATGATACCAATACGTATTCTTTCAAAGATTCAATTTTTTGATAAGCCTCAAATTTTTCGGTTCGGTCAAAGAGTTCCGTCGAGTCCGATAGTACCTCAATAATAATACTAGGATTGAGCAAGGCATCAAGGCCATTGGGAGATTTTTGGGTAATGGGCTTTTCGCAAACAATGACAATGTCTGGAAAAAGATAGGTTTCAACAGCTTGGATATTAACCAATTGGTCGGCAACAAGAATATAACATCCTTGTTTTTTTAGGCACTCAATGAATGAACTAAAAAGATTAGAAACCAAGATATTGTGTGGCATTTGGGCCCCAGCCATCGCTAGGATTTCGCCATTGAAATATTCTAATTTTATCGTAGAGTTGCTAAGTTCGTCGAAGTAATCTTCAACCGAGACAAGAGTTTGTATCATGTTTTTTTCTTTTTTTCAAATGTAAGAAAATTATTGAATCAAATGGATTTCTCTTTGGAATAGAAGATAATTAGCTCGTAGCTATTGGCTCGTTTTTAATAACGTTAAGGTAAAAATAAATCAATTTTACCAATCCATCTGGGGCAAAAGATAACTAGACAAGCAATATCCTTTTTTCTAATTGCTGTACGTTTATTGTCGAGGCACTGTCTAGCTTTTTTCTGTTTATCGTTCGTAAATGGCTAAAAAATCTGACTCAATTTTGTGGGTTGAAATGAGTTCAGCACTCAACGTAGGGGCTTTTAGTCCTTGATTTAGTAGCATTGGGGCGGTCAAGAAGCGGGCTTCGTCCCAAAGATTTGCTTCAATAAAACTATTGAGCAAGGCTGCTCCGCCTTCTATCAATACCGACTGTATGTTTTGGAGATAAAGATTTTGAAGAATGGTTTGGGGCAATAAATCGGGTAGTTTAATCTTTTTGTTCAAGCCATTTTCGCTATCCTCAAGCAGATTATACCGAATGCTTGGCTGCTGACTATCAAAAGCAAAAAGGGAAGCATCAAGCGATAAGTCCTTGTCTAACAACACTCTAACAGGATTATTTCCCTGCCAAACTCGTAGGTTTAGTTGTGGATTATCAAACTTTGCGGTATTAGTCCCAACCATTATGGCGGCTTCTTGGCCTCGCCATTTATGTACGTATCTTTTGGCCAAAGCTCCACTAATGGCCAAAGGTTGTTGATTGTTCGGCGCCATAAAACCGTCCGTTGTTTGGGCCCATTTCAGTACAATGTAAGGGCGTTTTTTTTCAATAAAAGTAAAAAATCGTTTGTTTAATGCCAAGCCTCGTTCTGATAGCAAACCCATTTCTACGTCTATACCAGCGGCTTTGAGTTTGGTCATGCCCTTGCCCGCCACCAAAGGATTGGGGTCTGGGTTACAAACAAATACTTTTTTGGGTTGGTGGGCAATGAGCAAATCAGCACAGGGAGGGGTTTTGCCAAAATGAGAACAAGGTTCTAGGCTTACATAAATGCTTGAATGTTTAATCAGCGATTTATTTTTTACGGCCTCAATGGCATTGACCTCGGCATGGGCTTTGCCATATTGTTGATGGTATCCCTCGCCAATTATCGTCCCTTCATGCACAATCACACAGCCCACCATAGGATTGGGCGATACTCTGCCTTGACCCAATTGTGCCAAGTTCAAAGCCCTTTGCATATATTGTTGATGGGTAGCGGGCGTGACTATTGATGACAAGATGCTTTTTAATTTAATAGTTTAGTTTCAAGAATTTCTTTGAATTTACGAAGGATAGCGATAATTTGAAGAAGTTGGTCTTTATCGGTACAATTATATACCTGTGATATACAATAAGTACGGTTTTTCATTACGTAAAATTCCCATTCTCTACCATATACAGTACAACCATATAGAGGTTTTTCGTTTTTATTTTTTTCTTGTGCTATCAAAAAAGCCTCTAAAAGTTGAGCGGTGATGTCTCCCTTTGGGTCTTTCACTTTTTTATATTCTTGAAAATAAAAATAGGGAGTTTTGGGCGTTTCTAAAATACCCGTGGCTATCATCATATCCGTACGAACTTTCAAGAAATAATTATCTACTGTTGCTTCAATAGTACTTTCAAAATACGTTTTATAAAGATTAGTTTCTTTGAGGTGGCCTAATAAAAGTATAAAAGCGATAAGATTCATCTTTAGCATTTCTTCGTTCCAGCCAGCTATTTTTTCGGGTAAATCTCGGTATGTTTCTTCAAACAAAGCCATTTCCCATTCACTTAATTGGGCTTTTGTATTTGTCCACTCTTGCATTAATGGGTGTTTATCATTGCCCACAATACGTGTTAGGCCAAACATCTCAATGAGTTCTGCCTCTGCATAGTTTTTAGTTTTTTTTCCCATCGGTTTCCTGTTTTTTAGAGGGAGTTTATGTCCTGTAAATACTTATTTTCAGAGTGTCAAAAAATAATTATCAATAACTAACTATAAGTCTGAGTGCTGGAGTGCTGGATAATTTTACAAAATATAGCATAGCACAGAGATTTGTCCAAGAATATTGCTTTCGCAAAGGTGGTTGGTGAGCCACCTAAGGTATCTACACAGATTCTTAAAGCACTTAAAATCAATTATTTAAAAACCTTTTAAGTTCTCCCCCTCTCTTTTGGAGAGGGGGCAGGGGGAGAGGCGAAAAGAGCCATTTTTTGACTAAAATCTGCCTTTTTCGCCTCATCCGTGCGACGGTCGCCCAACGGGGTTGTGTAAAAAGTCGGAGTAAAAAAAAATTCCAAAAATTGCCCAAATTATATTTGGAAATTTGTTTTTTATCAAATTAAAATTCTGAATAACAACATTTTTTGATACATATTCAGAATAAAATTTGGCTAAATTTTTAAAACTAAAAATAGTTAGACTTTTTACACAACCCCGAACTTTCAAGACATATTTTAGTGTCAATAAATTGTCATCTCCTATAAATCATAGTTGAGCCGAAAATTGAATAAAAGAGCCGTTTTCTTAATTAAGTTTTATGCCCACAGATTTTTACTAAAGCATAACCCGTTGGAACACAGACTCGTGAGCCACAAGCCGTACCATGTAGGGCTAAACCTAAACCAAGAAAATATTAGCTTTCGGGCGGAAGATTAGGGCTATTCAAAAAGCCTAATTGTGTAGTTTGGGTAAGAGAAGGAGGGCTTTTTTTGACTGATTTCAGATTATAAATTTGATTATAAAATGGCTGGGTTTTTAACAAAACGGGTTCTAAAAAAAGCCTCAAGGCCAAGACGGAGTGCTTGTTTTGAGAATGCCTATCAGTCTGAATATCAATAGATTGGTTTAGGTTTTGTTCTAATTTGGTTTCTTCATTGTCGCTGATGCAATAGTAATGATTAATGCCATTTTTGGATTCTATGAAGGCAATGTCATAAAAATTTCCGTTAAATCTAAATTCTTTTTGGGGGCGTTCCCATTCTATTTTTACTTTGTTTTGGGGGCTTTCGATGATACAAACCAAATCTGATTTTTTGAGATTTTTCAATAGTTTTTGTTCTATCTGCTCTCTAATTTCTTCTTTTTCTATCAATAAAATAGCCGTATAACCTCCCATTTTAAGAAGGCAAATACACAACATAAAAATTGATAAAAACGATTTCATGGATTGATAAACTAAGAAACGCCCTTGAAGACTAGCGTTTTCAAGGGCGTTTTGCTTGTATTACTTCAAAAATCTAGCTTGTAAATTGGCTTTCTTTACCAAATTTTTTGGCCAAAAGAGCATAAAAAACCGCACGATATTTATTACGATTAGACGACCCCAGTTGCTCGCAAACGGCATCAACGGCAGCACCAAGGTCTGCACTGTCTTCAAGACCTAATTTATTAATCAAAAAATTATTTTTTACTCTATCTTTTTCTTCTTGGTCCGAACACGACACTTTAGAAGAATCGGCATTGTAGATAGACGGCCCCAACGACTTAGCTATTCCTTTCAAGAGGGCTTCGTCTAGGCCAAGGTTTAGGTCATTAGATTGCGACATATAATCGCTCATTGCTTCATCAAATTTGCTCATTGTTTGTATAAGGTTTGTGGGTTTATAATTCAAAAATACAACAGAATCGTACTAAAATCAGGCAGTAATTTAATCAATTTCTTGAAATCCTATATCACTTTGCCTTGTTTTTTATTTTTCTTAACAAATTGTAATCACTAATTATCCTTTGCCGCCAGCCACTCATCGGTTATTTATTGCCCCATGATTTTTTTTACTTGTTGGGAAGTTAAATGATTTTTGAGGTTTCGGGCAAGGTTAAACTCGCTTTCAAACAATTTTATCATAACATCTCGTTGGGCGTTTTTTCTTGCCAAACTTGTGCTTAATGAGGTTAATAGGGGTAAAATTTCATGCTTTTGGCTTCTAAAATCAGCCACTTGGGCTTTTAATTTATCCATTTCGCTTTCCCATTCTTGTACTTTATGCACTTTATCACTGGCCAGAGTGCGTTGTTTTCCAAAAATAGTGAGGTCTCGTTGTAGCATCGTGAGATTACCCAACAAGAGTTTTCCTACAAACAAAAACAGGAAAAATGTAAAAGCCCAAAGCGAGAATGCTATCAAACTAGGCTTGGTGGCAGCCACATGAACAAACACAAAAAACGAAGCCGCAAGGGGCATTCCAAATTCTTCGAGGATTCGCTTCCAGAGGGCTTGTTGGCCAGTATCTTGGTTTTCGTGAAGAAACGACGTTCGGCCAAAGAGGTTGAACATTCCTGCCAAAAATACGCCCATCGCCACCCAAGTACTTTGGGTATAGGCACTGGCTAGGGACTCATCAATCAAGAAAAAATTACCAATGCCCATGCCTATCGAAATCAAAAGCCCAGCGATTGTTCTAAAAAGATGATGTTCGTCTGTAAATTCCTGATTTTTAAGGATTTGTACTTTGTTTTCGAGTTGTGATACCGTCTCTTCTTTTTGAACAATCCACTGGTTCAATTCGCCAATTTGCTCGTTATATTGTTCAATTTCTTGTTCAATACCCGCCGTTTGTTGGGCAAAATAATGTTTGATAATGGCTGTTTTTTCTTCGGATTTTGCCTCGGATAATCCAAAAAGCGTACCTTCATCTCTTAAAAAATCTTCATTCTTTAGCCATTCTGGTAGCGACTCTGCGACTGTGGCAACCGTTAAGTTTTGAACTAAAGGCTCAAAAACCTCTTGCTGGGATTGCACAATTTCTATGCTTTGAGTGGGTACAAAAATTTGAGCATCAGGGTTTTGCTCACTTGGTTTTGATGAAAAAAAAGATTTTATTTCTTGAAAAATATTCATGGCTGTAAGATAGGTGTTTTATCAACAACGAAAGTCCCCAAAAAATCTTGTTAATTCAAGAAGATAGCACTTATTTTTTGAAAAGAATAAATGAGAATTATAAGAAAACAGAATTTAAAAACAAAGATTATCAAGCCAACGGCCAAAAGCCAACCGCTATTTTTGCTTACCTTTGTGCCATGAAAACATTTGATAATACCTTACGTTTAGGCATTTTGGGCGGTGGCCAATTGGGGCGTATGTTGCTACAAGCCGCCATCGACTTCGACCTCCATATCAAAGTCCTCGACCCCGACCCCCAAGCCCCCTGCAAAGACATTGCCCCTACTTTTGTGCAAGGCTCGTTTGCAGATTATGCCACTGTTTATGAATTTGGTAAAGATTGTGATGTGCTTACCATAGAAATTGAAAGCATTAATATCCAAGCTATCAAGCAGTTACAAGCCGAGGGCGTAAAGGTGTATCCACAACCAGAGGTCATAGAAATTATCCAAGACAAACGTATTCAAAAACAGTTTTATAAAGATAACGGCCTACCTACCGCCGATTTTATATTGACTGATAACATTGACGACATTGCCAAAAATATTGATTTTTTGCCAGCTTTCAACAAACTAGGAAAAGGGGGTTATGATGGTCGGGGGGTGCAGCGGCTTACATCAGCAGCAGACCTTCCTTTGGCCTTTACGCAACCAAGTTTATTGGAAAAGGCCATTGATTTTGAGAAAGAAATTGCCGTAATTGTAGCCAGAAACGTTGATGGGCTGATGGCAACTTTTCCGACCGTAGAGATGGTTTTTCACCCTGTGCATAACTTGGTCGATTATCTGTTTTCGCCAGCACAAATCACAGAAAATTTAGACCAAATCGCCCAACAATTGGCTCGACAAGTGGCTGATAAACTGGGGATTGTAGGACTTTTGGCCGTAGAAATGTTTATTACCAAAACGGGCGAAATTTTGATTAATGAAGTAGCCCCACGGCCACACAACAGCGGTCACCATACGCTACGAGCCAACGACGTTTCGCAATTTGAGCAACACCTTAGGGCTATTTTGAACCTGCCTTTGGGCAGTACCAAAGCCCACGGCGTGGCGGCCATGGTAAACGTGCTTGGCCAAGACGGCCACACTGGCCCAGCCGTGTATGAGGGTATGAACCAAATCCTAGAAATGCAGGGCGTACACCCATTTCTATATGGTAAAAAAACAACTAAGCCTTTCAGAAAAATGGGGCATATTACCCTACTAGACAACGACTTAGAGCATCTGAAAGCAAAAGTAGCCTTGGTACAAAATGCACTTAAAGTAGTGAGTAAAAGTTGAGAATTTAATAAGTAGCCATAGGTCTGAGTACTGGACAATTCTACAAAATTTAGCATAACACAGAGATTTGTCTAAGAATATTGCTTTCGCAAAGGTGGTTGGTGAGCCACCAACCACGGAAAAATCTGATTATCAATAATTTACACAAAATGAAAAGCCTAGTCTTATACTTGTTGTTAGCTCCTTTGAGCCTTTTGGCACAAACCGATGCAGACACTAAATTGATTTCAAAAACAAAATGGAAAGTACAGAAAGTGGCCAAAGGTTTGGTTTGGAAATCTTTTCATTTCAATAAAAAAGAACTCTTTGGGAGTAATCAGCATATCAATATTTTATGTACAAAACTAAAAAACAAACACCTCCGTTTTGGCTTGATGTCGGTAGATGATTCTTTGATAGCTTCTAAAAAAAATGGCAACCAAAGACTTTTAACAACCAGTAAATTAGCGGAGATGTATCAAACCATTGCGGCCATAAACGGCACTTTTTTTGACACCAAAAAGGGCGGTTCGGTAGATTTTATCAAGATAAATGGCAAGGTTTTAGATACTACCCAAGCCCCCAAAGGCAAACGAGCCGAACACCAGTTGGCGGCAATAGCGATTGATAAAAATAAAGTTGAGATTTTGAAAGGCGAAGACACTAGCAACTGGGACAAGACCTTAGCCTTTGATAATATGATGGTTACGGGGCCATTACTGATTTTTGACGGCCAAGTACAAGCATTAAAAAAAGCGGCCTTAAACGATAACCGCCACCCTCGCACTTGTGCTTGTATTACCCAAAAACGAGAATTATTATGGATAACTCTTGATGGCCGCACACCCGAAGCCCAAGGTATGAACCTGCACGAATTATCATTTTTTTGCTTGCAATTGGGTTGCAAAAGTGCCATTAATCTTGACGGAGGGGGTTCTACAACGATGGTTATCAATGGCTTGGCTGATGATGGGGTGGTAAATATGCCTTGTGATAACAAAAAATTTGACCATTTTGGCGAACGGCCCGTGAGCAATGCCCTAGGTATTTGGCTAAAAAAATGAATGTACCTAAGCTAAAACCGTAGCAAATTGCGTTTATTTGTATATCCCCATCATCTATGCAACAAAAATTTACTTTGTTTTTATCGTTTTTCTTGGTCTTTGTGGCAAGGGTTGGCGTGGCTCAGCAAGGCGACTATTCTACCAAAATGATGCTCAAACATCCTTTTAAGGGGATTATGGAGGTTATTGGTGGCGTTGGCGTAACGTACTATCAAGGCGATTTGAGAGAATCTCCCTTCAAAAATCTTGAACTAGGCCCCAATGTAGCCATTGGTCTTACCTACCGCTTGGGCAATAGAATATCGGCCAGAACCGAACTAAGGCTATACAATGTAGGCGGCTCGCAGGTTGGCTCAAAAAAAACACAAAATAATCTTCGGTTCAGAACCACCAACCCTGACGGATATTTAGGGCTACAGATAGACTTGTTCAAATTTACAGATCATCGAGATTTGAATTTTTATGCCTTTGCAGGCGTAGGTATGACGCACCTCAACCCAAAAGCAAAACTAGATGACAAATGGTATAGTTTGGCCAAGTACAAAACCGAAGGTGTGGCTTACCCACAAAATGTGATGATTGGCACGGGCGGACTTGGGGCTGTGTATCGGTATAATCATGTACTGAATTTTGGGGTAGAGTTGAGCGGAACGTACGTCAATTCTGACTATTTAGATGATGTTAGCACAACCTATCAGGGGTTTTCTAACCCAAACGATATTTCTGCTCGCCTCGCCGACCCTAAAATAGACCTTGGTTTGGTCCCCAATTCGCCTGGTTTTATTAGGGGAAATCCAAAAAACAAAGACGTTTATATTATTTTGAGTTTGCGAGCTTCGCATATTATTGGCAGTAGCCGCCGAGCCATTGCCCGAAAACGAACCCAGTGTACCAAGCCATAAATAAGGGGCGGTCTGAATACTGGACAATTTTGCAAAACATGGCATCACAAAGAAATTTGTCCGAGAATATTGCTTTCACAAAGGTGTTTGGTGAGCGAAAAAATAGCTTTCTACCTGAAAATCAGATATTTACAAAATTATTTTTTACAATTTGACAATCTATATTTCGCAATTAAAAAGTTGCAAACTATTTATAAAAACTAAATATTAACCCTTTGTGTTCTTTGTTACTTTGTGGTTTATTTTGTTGTTAGACATACGTTTGTAAAACGACTATATGAAAGAAAAAAAAGCATCGGAATCGGTAACCATTATGACCGAGATGGTTATGCCCAATGATACCAACAACCTCAACAATTTAATGGGTGGGCGGTTGTTGCACCTTATGGATATTTGTGCGGCCGTGGCTGGGCAAAGGCACTCAAACCGTATTGTGGTTACGGCTTCGGTAGATAACGTTTCGTTTTCTAATCCTATTCCGTTGGGGAGTGTGGTTACGCTAAAGGCTTGGGTAACAAGGGCTTTTAATAGTTCGATGGAGATTTATATTGAGGTAATGGCCGAAAATATCCCTGCTCAAAAAGTGATTCAAACCAACAAAGCCTTTTATACTTTTGTGGCCGTGGATCAAAGCGGTCGCCCCATAGACGTACCGCCCGTAGTGCCTGAAAGTGA
>JAYWHL010000267.1:0-3387 GCA_043777715.1 Cytophagaceae bacterium
CAACGTACTGATTATTAGTTATGTAGGGGCCAATCAATACTTTTTTGCCTGGCTTTGCTTGATAGCTTAACAAACCGTAGTGAAAGTAAGCAGGCTGTACTTTTTCGGTATTTCCTGTCAGATTTATCCCCGTTTGTGTACCAATATTCACGGCCCATTTATGCCCTAAAGAAAACTGCTTTTGGGCGGTTGCCAGTAGGGTGGGGCTTAGGGCTTTTTGTTGGCTAAAATCGCTGTTATAGATGGGCTTCCAGTTGGGGTCGAAATAGGCCCCCGTGCCAACCAAGTTTGCCCCAACGTCCCAACCTTTGCCCAAACCATATACAAAATGACCCTTAGATTCAAATTTATTGCCATAAGTATTGATTTGATGCTGGTAAAAAAGATTTCCTTTGGGAGTTATATCTCCAGACGGAATATTAAAAAGGTTTTGTTGGGCTTTTGTTTCTGTAAAGATAATTATTGCGGTTAGAAGTGCGAATGCTATGTGTTTCATTATTTCTGAATTTCGGCATATCCCCAAAAATTACATTTGGGGATATGCTACGAAAAAAAATTTAAGGTTTTAAGGTTTTCTTTTCTTACTAAATTTCTCCCTGCACCAGTCCATCAAATGCTTGAAATCTCGCTTAGAAGCCTCTCTAAGGGCTTTTCGGAGTTCTTTTCTAAAAATCTTTGGCTCAAAACTGACTTTCTCTAAAATCATTTTGGCGTATTCTAATGGTGACATTTTGGGTGTGAAAATCATCGTAATTCTCAATTTAAAAATGAAATTTTTGATTTTTAAGATAGGTGTTATAAGTATTTTTTGATTTTGGCTTCGGCAATCCAATAACCTTTATCCATTGGGCATCTTATAGTTTTTTACTTTTAGGTAGCCTTTGGCCTCGCTTGGTGTTACAATCTGCAAAACATTTTCTTTGCTTTTGGCCAAGGGTTTTTTGTAATCTCGGTTAATTTCCCCAAGCGTTATATTGCCCTTGCTGGTATCTTTTCGGACTACGGTTTTTGCCTTGTTTACGTGCTTGTAGTTATGGCTATGAAAACCTGGGTCGTTGGTCAGGGTTTGAACAGAGGCCGTTTCGTAGGCCAAAAGAGATGCTGTTACTAAAATTAATGTTTTCATGGTATTTCGAGATTTTGATTTATTTACTCAACAAAACTAAAACCTCAATCTTAACCCTACATTAAGACCATATTAGAAATAGATTAGAATATTTAGTAGCTATCGGCATTGATAGATGGTAAAGGTTATGCGTGGCACGCCTATACTGTTGTGAAAACAAGGCGTGCCACGCATCAACAAGAACAAAATTTAATGTCGCTACCTAATTTAGTTTCTAGGGAGATGAATCGTAAACACAGTGCCCTCATTCTGAGAGGATTGTACGGATATTTTCCCTTTGTGAAGATTAATAATTTTTTGGGTTAATGATAACCCCACCCCATGGCCTTTGGTGTTTCGGGCATTAGACCCCCGCCTAAACGCCTCAAAAATAGTATTGAGTTCTGTTTCTAGAATTGGCAAACCGTTGTTTTGGAAAGTAATGGTAATGTCTTTTGGATTTATCTTAAAATCTACATTTACCAATTGTTTTTCAGAGAATTTCATGCCATTTTCCATCAAATTCAGAAAGGCAGTGTATAAAAGAGCCTCATTGCCGATAACTTCGGGCAGGGCTTCCGACTGTTCGTCTAGTTGGACAATTGCTTGATTTTTAGGGTTTTTCTTCAATAAAATATCCCTAACGTGCCAAGCAATTTCTGCAATATTTACCTGTTTGAAATTTATTTGGGTATCGTCAAAATCAACACTGGTCATGTCTAAAAGATTGTTGGTCAGGCGATTGAGTTGTTGAACGTCCTCCAAAACCGAGAGAATCATCAGTTTTAGTTCTTCTGGACTATCATTGGCCAACAGCGAAACTTGGATTTGCCCCGTAATGGCCGTCAGGGGCGTACGCAGTTCGTGGGAGGCGTGCGAAACAAAAGAACGCTGGAGTTTGAAGGCTTTTTCGAGGCGGTCGAGCATTTTGTTAAACCGTTGAGCCAACTGAGCAATTTCGTCTTTCTGGTTGCCTTCGTCGAGCCTCAAATCCAATTGCGAAGCCCCAATATTATCCACACTTTTTATCACATTTTGGATAGGTTTCAGAAACCTCCCTGCAAAAAACCAACCTGCCAAACAAACTACCAAAACCATCAAAAAACCACCAATAGCCAGCATCAGCCCTAAATTTCGCTGTTTGCTAAAACCGTATTTGTCTAGTGCCGAGGCCACAATTATCAGCTTTTGTTTGCCATTGTCATGAACCAAACCCACCACCTCCCTATTGTTTTCTCTGAGGTAGAGTTGTTTGTTTTTGCGAATTTCGGCCAAGGTTTCAGGCCGAATATTCATATAATCCGTACCCGACTCGTACGCAATCTCATTTTTAGCATTATAAACCACGATTTCCTCTTGGTGCAAAACCGTAATCTGATTTTTGTCAAGTAGTTTGAGGAGGTCGGGGCAAATTTCTTCTTTTCCAAACAAAATTTCGGCCGAGGTTAGGGCCTCTTCCCGCAGGCGGTCTGTAAATTCCTCTCTGCGGTTGTACTCGCTTTCGAGGAAAATTACAATACAAAAAATGATGAGCAATGTAGAAACAATGCTCGAAAACAGTAGGGTGAGTTGGGTTCGGATAGTCATATTACAAAAGTAAACTAAGCCTTTGAGTTTAAGAATTTTAAGAGAT
Source organism: Cytophagaceae bacterium (assembly GCA_043777715.1). Classification (GTDB taxonomy): domain Bacteria; phylum Bacteroidota; class Bacteroidia; order Cytophagales; family Spirosomataceae; genus JAYWHL01. Next base: position 2,739 of record JAYWHL010000267.1, read on the forward strand.
TAGAATTACTTTAGAATTTTGATTTGAGGTTTAATCACTCAAAAAACAATACTGATTCCGTGGTTAGTGACTCACCAAACATGTTTGCGAAAGCAATATCCTTAGACAAATTTCTGTGTTATGCTATATTTTGTAAAACTGTGTAGCAATCAGCAAAAAACAATACAATTTGTGTATTTTGCTTAAAATTCATCAAAAAACCATCTCCTAATGTTTTCAAAATTATACGCTCACACTGCTCAAAACCTTGCTGTTACCGAAGCCCTCAAACTAAGTATTGAGCGATATTTTATGCCTTTACAAATATCCAAAAACACCATCATCGAAGAGGAAGGCAAAGTGCCACAGCATTTATATTTTATCAACGAGGGCTATTTACGGTCGTTTTATTACGACAACAACGGCGATGAAGCCACCACCTATTTGGCAACACCCGAACAATACGTGGCGTTGTTTTTGAGTTTAAGTCAGCAAAAAAAATCTACCGAAAACATAGAAACCATTACCGATTGTTCGTTGCTGAAAATCAGGCGTGAAGATTTCTTTAAAATCATGGATAAACACCCCGATTTTAAAGAATACAGTTTAAGTATTTTTGAACAAGCATTCTCACAAATGAACCAACGAGCCAACGACTTAGCCACCCTCA
>JAYWHL010000268.1:0-3380 GCA_043777715.1 Cytophagaceae bacterium
GTTTGTGCAAAAAGCGTTTGCTGGACAAGCAATAAAAAAATAATATAAAAAAATTTCAAGGTTGTGGTGTTGTAATTTCTCGAAACGGATAACTTAAAAGATTGATATGGCAAATATCGTAAAAGAATAGACAAATTAGGGAAAAAGTACGACAAAAGATTGATTTTCGTGTTGTTTATGAACCAACAAACGCCTCTTTCCTCAAAATAGTGTTTGAAGGATACTTTCTATAATAATTTTTAGGTTATATTTGAAATTTCTAATGTTAAATACCATTATTCAAATCAAAACAATATTAAGTGATGGAACTTTACGGTAAAATTTTGATGATAGCCAGTCCTACTTTCTTAGTTTTAGTACTTTTGGAAAAGCTATACGGCTGGTATTTTAAACAAGAGCAGTTCAGAGCAATGGATATGCTGTCTAGCCTAAGTTCGGGATATACCAATACAGTAAAAGATTTACTAAAAATAGGAATATCGCTCCTCAGCTACGAGTGGATGGTAAATCATTGGGCGGTTTTTGAGATAAAATCTAGCCTATTAGTTTACATAATCGCTTTTGTGGCTTTAGATTTTGCAGGCTATATCGGTCATGCCATTAATCATAAAGTCAATTTTTTCTGGAATCAGCACCTCATTCATCATAGTTCCGAAGAGTTTAATTTGGCTTGTGCTTTGCGGCAAAGCATTTCGGGGCTTATCAATTTTTTTGCTATTTTCCTGCTTCCTGCGGCCTTGTTGGGTGTGCCTGCTCAAATTATTTATTTCATTGCCCCCATTCATTTATTTGCCCAATTTTGGTACCATACCGTGCATATTGGCAAATTGGGTTGGCTCGAAAAAATCATCGTTACGCCTTCTCATCATCGAGTACACCATGCCATCAATCCCGTCTATATTGATAAAAACCATGGCCAAATTTTTATTGTATGGGATAAAATGTTTGGTACTTTTCAAGAGGAATTACCCAACGTTCCGCCCGTTTATGGCATCACTACGCCTGTGAGTACTTGGAATCCGATTAAAATAAATTTTCAACACCTTTGGTCATTAGCCTTAGATGCTTGGCGGACGGATAATTTTTTGGATAAATTCAGGATTTGGTTCATGCCCACAGGTTGGCGGCCTGCCGATGTGGTGGATAAATACCCCCTCGAAAAAATCAAGAATCCATATCAATTCCAAAAATATAGCCCAAAGGCTAGTATTTGGTTATTGACATGGACGTGGGTGCAGTTTCTTACAACCTTCTATTTTTTGCTGTTTTTGTTTGGCCATATTGCCAGCCTAGGCACGCCCAATGTGTTTTTTTATGGGGCGTATATCTTTTTGATGGTTTATGCCTACACCGAACTAATGAACAGAAACCCCAATGCTATTTATTGGGAAATTCTGAAAAACGCTTTTGGTTTTGGCTTGATTTATTACCTCGGCGACTGGTTTGGTATTAGCCAAGAATACCCTTGGGCTGTTCCTGCGATTATGGCCTATTTTGTGCTTTCGTCCATCGTTACATTTGTCTTCGTTTGGTTTGATATTCGGTCAGATTTTGCACCATTACCCAAAATGCAGAATTGATATTAACAGGTAGGCATTCACAATTAGTTTACTCTATTTTTAACCACCAAGACACGAGGACACTAAGAAAATTATTTGCGACTTTGCATCTTTGCGATTTTCTGAATAATTTGAAATAAGATAAACACGTAGTTAAGCCATTTCTTTTTCCACTTCGTCGGCCACCACCAAACCCGATATTAGCGATGGTGGCACGCCAGGCCCTGGCACAGTGAGTTGCCCAGTATAATACAGATTGTCGATGTGTTTGTTTTTGAGCGAAGGTTTAAGCAAAGCCGTTTGCATGAGGGTATTTGCCAAGCCATAAGCATTGCCTTTGAAGGCATGGTAGTCGGCCTTGAAGTCGCTATGGGCATAACTCCGTTTATAGATTACGTGGCTTCGAATGTCATGGCCAACATAACTTTCGAGGCGTTCCATGATGAGGTTATAATATTTTTCACGGATTTCCTCATCGTCGTTAGGAAGATTTGGGGCAACGGGTACGAGTAAAAATAGGTTTTCGCAACCTTCTGGAGCTACCGAAGGGTCGGTTTTTGATGGTGCCGAGGCATAAAACAAGGGCTTGTCTGGCCATTCGGGTTGGGTATAAATTTGGTGGGCATGGAGGGTGAAATCTTCATCAAAAAATAAGTTATGGTGCGTTAGTCGCTCTATTCGGCGATTTACCCCCAAATAAAATAACAAAGACGACGGTGCCATTACTCGTTTATCCCAATATTTTTCGTCATAATTTCTGTATTTAGCTTCTATCAACTGGCTATCAGCATGATGATAGTCGGCACTGGCCACCACCGCATCGGCTTCAAAAACACCCTGATTCGTACTCACGGTTTTTGCTTTTTTGTTACTAACGTCAATGCTTTTTACGTGTTGATTCAGTAAAATTTTCACTCCTTTTTCTTCGGCTAGGCTTTGCATTGCTTTCACAATTTGGTGCATTCCGCCCATCGGATACCAAGTGCCTAGTTTTATTTCCGCATAGTTCATTAGGCTATACATGGCTGGGGTGTTTTCGGAAATTGCCCCCAAAAACAATATCGGAAACTCCATTAGTTTGAGGAGTTTTGGATTTGTAAAAAACTTACGAACATGGCTATAAAACGACTGAAAAACATCAAGCCTTGTTACGTCGTAGAGTAGTTTCAAACTCATAAATTCGGTAATAGACCTGCTCGGTTTCCACACAAAATTATTGATACCCACGTCATATTTATAGGCCGCTTGTTTGAGAAATTCTCTAAATTTTGGAGTTACGCCAGGCTCTATACTCTCAAAAAGAGCTTCCAAAGCCTCCATGTTGGCAGGAAGATGCACGGTTTCGTTGCCCTCAAAAATTACATCATAAGAAGGGTCTAGGCGAACGAGATGATAGTAGTCAGAGGTTTTTTTGTTAAATTTTGCAAAATAATTATCAAAAACATCGGGCATCCAGTACCAACTTGGACCCATATCAAACGTAAAACCTTGAGCCTCAAAAACCCTCGCTCGGCCACCTGCAATCTCGTTTTTTTCAAGAATCGTTACCTCAAAACCTTTGCTGGCAAGCGATGTGGCCGTGGCCAAACCCGAAAATCCTGCTCCAATTACAATTACTTTTTTATTTTTCATTTTGATTTTTTTCAAATAATTTCCTCTAGTTTTTGACGGTTTGTAAGTCCTTAAAATTTCAGAATTGTCAAATCTTAGTCTCATTGATTAACCCCAAATTTTAGTTTTTGTTCGGCTTATTGGCTAGTTCGTTCACAAGCATTTTAAATTGCTGGCCACGGTCTTCGTAGTTTTTGAACAAATCGAAAC
>JAYWHL010000269.1:0-3367 GCA_043777715.1 Cytophagaceae bacterium
TTTTCTGTACCTCCGTTCGAGATTAGGGCTTCTCGCATCACGCCCACGGGGTTCATTCCAAAAGCAAACGCATTGGTATTATCCGAAAAAGTATCGAAAACAAAAGTAATGTTATCATTCCCACCAGCCCGATAATCCCTTCTGTATGAGGGAACTACAAATTTTTTACCTTTGGTATAACACTTTGCCGCAATGTATAGATACTTGTCGTTATAGGCGGTATAAATTTCGGTTTGATACTTTGATTTTGACGAATCAGTTGGGAAATACTGCCAAAAATTACCCGCATTCGGTTTGTTTTGCCAAATATTTTCGTTTAGTTGGCCATCTATATTTATTTTTTCATCAATAAATTTTACTGTAAAAGGTTGCTGAGTTTGTAGTTTTTGGCCAGAAGTGAATTTTGATAAAAGTAAAATGGCTACTAAATAGTTGTATTTCATTTCGTTACATAGTTTAAGAACGTCTATTTTAGAACAAAAAAAGCCCCCGAAAGTTTCCTTTGGGGACTATTAGCATTGATTAGGTTCAAAATTATTTTATAGATTACAGGACAGTTGTTACATCTTCGTAGGGTAAATTCCATGCTTCGGCTACGCCTCTATACACTATTTTTCCCTGAACTACATTTAGTCCTTTTTTAAGTTCTTCGTTTTCGGAACAGGCTTTTTTCCAGCCTTTATTGGCTAGTTGTAAGGCAAATGGTAGGGTTGCATTGGTTAGTGCCAACGTAGAAGTGTAAGGCACGGCGCCAGGCATATTTGCAACACAATAGTGAACGATGCCGTCTATTTCATAAATCGGATTTTCGTGGGTAGTTGGTTTGCAGGTTTCGATACAACCACCTTGATCCACGGCCACGTCCACGAGAACAGTACCAGGCCGCATAAGTTTTAGCATATCCCTCGTGATAAGATGTGGGGCTTTTGCTCCAGGAATCAAAACCGCACCAATCACTAAATCAGAATGTTGAATTAACTCCTTGATATTAAATGAGTTAGACATTACCGTATCTACATTGGCAGGTAGAATATCTTCTAAATAACGTAATCGAGGTATCGAAATATCAACAATCGTAACGTTTGCTCCTAACCCAGCCGCCATTTTTGCAGCTTGAGTACCCACAATTCCTCCTCCTAAAACCAGTACATTTGCAGGTTTTACACCCGCTACGCCGCCTAATAAAATGCCTCGGCCACCCATCGGTTTTTCAAGGTATTTTGCTCCTTCTTGAATGGCCATTCTGCCTGCCACTTCGCTCATTGGTACTAAAAGCGGTAAACTTCTGTCCGTTTTTTCTACGGTTTCGTACGCCAAACAAACCGCCTTTTTGGCAATCATTGCAAGCGTCAATTCTTCTGATGATGCAAAATGAAAGTAAGTAAACAGTAGTTGATTTTCTTTGATAAGCGGATATTCTGAGGCAATTGGTTCTTTAACCTTAATTATCATTTCGGCAATGGCATAAATATCCTCAATATTTGGTAATATTGTTGCCCCAGCATTGATGTAATCTTGGTCGCTTATTCCACTGCCAATTCCAGCGGCACTTTGAATGTAAACACTATGATTGAAGCGAGTTAATTCTAAAACACCTGCGGGCGTTAAAGCGACTCTATTTTCATTATTTTTAATTTCTTTAGGTACGCCTATAATCATTTTTTGATTTTATTTATTTTCGATACAAAAGTAATTATTTAGTTTTAATTTCTTTATTAATCAAAATATTTAGTTATTTATTCTGATTTATCGTTAAAATAAAGAATAAAAAACTTTATTGTTAAATATTTCAATCTTGTTGTAGAAAAAAAAACTTGGCTAAAATTTAGTGGTTATCAGTTTATGTATCAACATAGAACATCGCTTTCCTATTTTGGCTAAGTACTTGGTCTTAAATAGTTTATATTATCCTAAATTGTAGTTACTAAAAATCTGATGTGAAGTAAGTTTTTTGGTGTCTTTGCGACCTTGCGGTTAAAAATAGTGTACTCTTAGTTTTTGTTCAACTACTTAATATCAATTACAAAACCAAAAAAAACAATGAATTTTGAAATTAGACCTTGTGATTTTTCGGAATTAGAACTTTTGGCAACACAAACTATTTTTAGAGAATATGCCAATTCGCTAGAGATTGACCTTTGTTTTCAAGGTTTTGACGAAGAACTCAATCATTTAACTCAAATATATTCAAAGCCACAAGGTAATATTTGGCTAGTTTGGCAAAATCAGGAAGTAGCGGGAAGTATAGCCGTAAAAAGATTAGATGAGAAAAATTGCGAGATGAAACGCTTATATTTAACCCCATCGGCAAGAGGTAAAGGACTAGCTAAACAACTGATAAACAGTGCCATAGGATTTGCAAGAGAAGCTAATTACCAAACCATGAAGTTAGATACGCTTTCTAGTATGACGGCAGCTATTCAATTATACCTTAACTTTGGTTTTGTTTCCACTCATCAATACGTTCACAATCCGATAGAAACGGCCTTGTTTTTTGAAAAAAGGCTGCTTTAATTCAACCATTTTAACCCAATTATGAAAAAATCTTTCGCTTATCTTTTATTGTTTTTGGGTATTTTGACCCTCGGTAGTTGGGGTTTTTTGGTGCATCGAATTTCGGCTCAATTGGCTGTTTATGCTTTGCCTAAAAAAATGCAAAGTTTTTTTTATCAAAATACAGATTACTTGGTGCTTCATTCTGTTAGGCCCGACCAACGCCGAAACACCGACCCAACAGAAGCTCCAAAACACTATATAGATTTTGAGGTTTATGGCGACAGTGCCGCTTGGAAAATGCCCGAAACTTGGGAGGAAGCCAAAGCAAAGTATTCGGCTGATACCCTAAAAAAATATGGAACTTTGCCTTGGCGAGTGGCCGAAATTCAAGTAAAACTGACCGACGCTTTTCGCCAGCAAAACAAGGATAGTATTTTGTATTATGCTACCGAAATTTGCCATTACGTTGGCGATGCCCACGTTCCGTTGCATACGAGCCTAAATTATGACGGGCAATTATCAGGCCAACGGGGGATTCATGCCCTTTGGGAAAGTACCTTACCCGAAATAGATTTGGCTGATTATCAGCTTTATGCAAAATATAAAGCTAAACATTTGAAAAATCCCCAACATCAAATTTGGGTAATTTTGCAAAACACAAATTTGCTCTTAAAGTCGGTTTTGGAAGAAGAAAAAAAGGCAAGTGAAATGGTGGCAAAGTCTGATAAATTTGTTACAAAAACGGGTCGTGGTGGTAAGCCTTATCAAGCCTATTCGGGGATTTTTGCAAAGGCATATTCCAAAAAACTTGAAAAAACAGTTGAACAACAAGTTATTAAAACGGGTCAGCACGTTGCCGACTTTTGGTTTA
>JAYWHL010000270.1:0-3364 GCA_043777715.1 Cytophagaceae bacterium
CAAGAAACAACTCCAGTAGGCGTAGGAATGGTAACCATTAGCGTACCCGCAGGGCCAGAACGTTTGTTGGTATTCCCAGCAGGAACGACCAATTTTTCATCAGGAGCAACAGAAATTTTGATGACTAACGATGGTAACGGCAACGCAACGGCTCAAGTAGATTTCTCGAATGGCCAATTGTTTACGTTTGGTAAAGTGGTTACTTCACCAGGTTGTGTAACTGCTAATTTGAAAGCATGGTTAAAAGCCGACATAGGCACAAATACTACCACAGATGGTACTAATGTAACATCATGGGCTAATAATGGTGCTAGTGGAGGAAATGCTGTACAAGTTGGTACAAACAACGTACCTAAATATTTAGCTAATAAACACAATTTTAATCCAGCTTTAGATGTTGCAGCGGTGGCATTAAATACGGGGTTGGTATTGAGTAATGTGTTTTCGGGTGTCGCTCAAAGAGAACTAACTTTTTATGCAGTAGGTAGCCGCCCAACGTATCCAGCAGGATATTGGATGGGTTGGGGTGGTTTTTATAATGGCAACGACAATAATGATAATCCGTGGATAGGTAACTATGGTACGAGTTTCTATTATTGGAATGGTACTGGTAGTGGAGTAAATGATATAGGGAACTTGGGTATGCCAAGTTATGTAGCTAATCAAACCTATATCAGCGGATTGACTCAATTGTCAGGGGCCTTACAAGCTACTTCGGGGACTAATCTTTATCGAGATGGCCAGGGAGTTCCTTTTACGGGTAATACCTCTGGTGCAAGAACAGTTTCCCCTGACTTAAAAATTTACCATGATAATAATACTTATGCTTATGGCAGTATTTCAGAAGTAATAGCTTATGACAGAGTATTGACCCAACCCGAAAGACAGCGTATGGAGTCATATCTTGCTGTAAAATATGGTATAACATTGACCACCAGTTATTTGTCAGGTGGAGGGCTAAGTATTTGGGATAAAACCGCAAACGCCACTTATCATAACAACGTGTTTGGTATTGGCCGAGATGATTGCCAAAGTTTAATCCAAAAACAATCTACTTCTAATACAAGTAGCATGATGACTTTGGGTATTGATAACAAGATAATGGCTACGAATGTTGCCAATACGGGAGATTTTAATACCAACGCTTCGTTTTTGATTTGGGGAGATAATGGCATTGCCACAGGAACAACCACATCAGTAACGGCCTCGCCTTGTAACCCTGAAAGTATTGACAAATACACGGCTAGAATATGGAAGTCGGTAGAAACGGGTGCAGTAGAAAGCACCAAAGTAAGTGTTGATTTGAGCAGTTATGCCTTCAATGCCAACTTCCCTGTGTTTATGCAGGTGGCTAGTAGCGACGCCTTCACGACTTTTGATAATGTATTGATGGTGAAAAATGGTGCAAATTATGAAACCAATTTTGACTTTACGGGTACACAATTTGTCAGATTTACGGGCAATACCACGCCGCCAGCTAATGTTTGCACGGGCGATAAAGAATACCGTTGGAACAGTCCATCTTTCTGGAGTTGGTCAACAAAAAACCGTACATCGGTATTGGGCGATACGCAATTTAAAGTAACCATCAGCGACCCTAACAATGTTATTTATGCACCAACAGTTTATCCAGTAGGGCAGTATTGGTGGGAGCATTTGTTTATTCCAAGATACGATGCCGCAGGGTCGAACACAATCACGACTCGTATCGAAATGAACAAAGTGGCCTATAGAACATCGTTCGAGATATTTGACCTTGATGCCTATTATGGCAGAGATGTAGTAAAAGTATATGGAAAATTGGCAGGAGCGATTGTAAATCCTGTACTAACGCTACCAACCCACACAGCCCTTAGCAAAACGGGCAATACGGTGTCGGCTACAACGGGTGTTTGGGACATTAGTATCTGGGGTAGGGTATATGTAAACTTTAACTCTCCGATTGACGAAATATTTATTGAATATAGCAAAAGTGGAGGCTATGCCTTCAAGACTTATCAGGATATACGTATCAGCAACATAGACGTAACCTGTAAGCCTTTTGTGCCAGAGGTAGTGAGTCCTGACAATGTGTATATTGCCAAGCAAGTAACCAAAGCAGCACCAAAAGTAGGAGAACCGTTTAAGTATAAATTTACTGTTAAGAACCTTAGCTGTAATGCCAAAACGATAAACTTTACGGACATCTTACCAGCAGGCTCTAACCTCAAATGGGTGGATAGTACTTTGGTAACATCAATGACCTACACAAGTGCAAGTAGTTATGGAGGTACGCAAGCATTAACCATTACAGGTTTGAGCGTACCCGTAGGAGAATCTTATTTGTATATCAATGCAGTTGGAACTACGGCAGGGACTTACAACAATCAGGCTTCGTTTACGGTGGGGGTAAATAGTTACTTATCAGATGAGCCAAATATTGCAGGAGGGGCAAATCCTACGCCAGTTACTTTAACTGCCGATAGGCCATTGTCTAACCTTACGATAACCAAGGCCGTTAATAAAACAACCGCCGCTCAAAACGAGGTTATTAAATATACCTACACTGTTACCAATCCGAATGCTTCGGCAGTATTGACCAATTTTGAAGATAATCTTCCTAATTCGGTTGATGGAGGATTTAAATACGTAGCAGGGTCATTGTCGGGAGCAACAGGTGCAACAGCCGTTCCGAGTAGTTATGGTGGAGAGTCTAGTTTGGTACTTACCAATTTATCAATTCCTACATCGGGTTTAACATTCTCGGTAAGTGTAAATGTAGGAAGTTATACTTCAGGAGAAGTGGGCAAAAATGTAGCGAGTATAACCGCCGACCCTTCAACAATTTATAACACAACGCCAATTGCGTCTAATACGGTAAACACTACCATTTCGGGAGGTTGTAGTGCGGGTTCTGATGCACCAGTATTTGCCAAAAATACGATAACGAATCTTTGCCCAAGCACCACCATTAACCTAACGGCAATGGTGGCAACCAACTTACCATCAGGAACAACCGTAACGTGGCACACTACGGCCAATGCTTCGGCTACTAACTTGGTAACCAACCCTGGAACAGCCCCAGCTGGAACGTACTTTGCGGCCTTTTATGACGCTGCCAATACTTGTTATAGCGGAGCAGGCTCGGCCACAACTCAAGTGGTAGGTACGGTAGTGGGTTGCCCAAGCAACATTACGGTAAGTAATGCTTGTCCTGCAACAACTTTTGATTTAACAACAAGAGCGGTTGGGCCATATCCAAGTGGCAAAACCTTAACGTGGCACACGGGTACGCCAACTACCAACCTCAACAAAATAAATAATGCGGCCACGGCAGGTAATGGTACTTATTATGCTGCTTATTATGACGCTGCCAACGATTGTT
>JAYWHL010000271.1:0-3326 GCA_043777715.1 Cytophagaceae bacterium
TTAGTGTAATCGAGTTAGAAAAGTCAGAACTTGCACTTGCACACCCATCTCCATCAGTACATTTTGCTTGATAAACACCTGCAACACTTACTAAATTTGACGTTAAATTTAAGGCAACTCCGTCTCTATACCATTGTAAGGTAAGTCCATTACAAGTTGGCGAAGGTAAAGTATAAGGCTGTCCATTACACAATGATTGTGATGTGAGTGTAACTTGTGGTGTGGGATATTTAAAAATACTGACTGGCAATAGCTTGGTTGAACTTAATACGTTGTTTATCCAACATTCTGCCGAAAAATTTGTCGCTACATTGATAGTACCCATAGGCGTATTTGTACTTCCACTAGTAGATGACCATACAATGACTCCGTTTTTAAGATACCTTAGATTACCATTACAACCACAAGAACTTAAATAAACTGTACTACCCGCACAAACCGATGTAGCCGAAGCCTCGGCACTAAAAGTAGTACAAGGCGTAGGTAAAGCTAACATAGGACTAACCTTAGTGCCTGACAATATTTTAGCTTCGGTTTTGTTTGCTGTTTGTTGGGTTTTTGTATTGATTATCCCTACCACTAACGCACCCTTCACATCAAAAAGGCCGTTATTTTGCCAATAATTGTTGCTAAAGCCCCGCAGTAATTTAAATTGTCTCGTACTCCCTTCTTTCTGAAAATGCCCCTTAATCGTATAAGTTATTTCAGACTGGTTTTCGTTGAGTCTTGTGCCAATGCCTTCGTAATAATCGCCCCCTGTTTGTATAAAGCCATCAGGCAACAACATAATTAGATTGAAGGTTTTTAATTCTTCGACATAATAGGCCAAATTAGCACTTAGGCCATTGAGTTGGGCATGAATTTGTATTTCAAATTCTTCGCCCAATCTCACACTATCCTTACTTTTATGAACGCTAAAAGTAATGGGGTCGGGCAGTTGTTGCTCATCGGTACGGATGGGATAATAATTGTAGAAAACACAACGATTCAGCCAATCGGGCGTATTCACAAGGGGGGCTGCATTAAAGTCTGTGCCTTGAGCGTTGTGCTTGGCGGGGTCTTTTACTTTGTCTAGTAATGTTTTTTGAGGTAAATCTTCAAAGCTATAAGCAGCATTGGCTTGTTGGCAAACAAGACTGAATAACAAGGCTGTGATTAACAAGCCTTTTGAGCGTAAAAGTTTGAACATAGTAATATATTTATAGCTTATTAGGATATAGAAAAGGAGCATTGACCATGCCAAAACGAGTGTAGCATTGTATTTTTAGCCCCTAAGACACAAAACAATTAACAAATAAAGACAGGAAAATGAGCGGTTGCGTTGTAGTTTATCATGCGTATAATTTTTATTGATTTATTAGATGTTTCAAAGGTTGAAATATATTTTAATATTACCAAACATTTTGAACATATTTTTTTTTTAGTTAAATCGTTTCAAAATTGTCCTTTATATCTAATAATCAAGAATATATGTCGATACATTTATTTATTTTCCGTCTGTTTTGTTGTTCAAGACTCCCTAAAGTTATCTTCTTATTGAGTTTTTTGATAGGCTTAAAAGCCAATGCAACCCATATTTTTGGAGGGCATCTCAAACTAACGCAAATAGACCCCGAGGCTGGAAGGTTTAAAGTTAGTTTGTTGGTTTATATTGATATGACCGATGTTGATTTAATTGAAGAAGAATACTATGTTTCACGAGTATATGAAATTCCCATGTATTCTAAAAAAAGTAATACCGAAGTAGCTAGGTTTAAGATTGATTTCAAATCATTTAAGCCTGTTACTTATGAAAATCCTGCTTGTGCAGCCCTATTAAAATTAAATACCAGAGAATACCTTTACGAAAATGAGATAACAATTAATCTAAATGATTTTACAGAAATAGAAGGTTATTATATGGCTTTTGATTATTGTTGCAGGAATGGGGCAATTTCCAACATTCAAAAACCTAAAGATAACGGCATTGTATTTTATACAGAATTTCCTGCTTTGCTTGTTGATGATTTGCCCGTATCGTTTTCTACACCTACTTTCCCAATCCTAAACGGAGATTATATTTGTATAAATAGAAATTTTACTTTTGATTTTGGAGCCATTGACCCTGATAAAGATGAATTAAGATATAGTTTGGTTTGGCCTTCTAGGGGAAATTCTGATATTAGCAGGAGCGTCCCTACCGTTTCAGGCCCTTATCCACTTGTTGCTTGGTCTGCTGGTATATCTTTATCCACGATAATTCCTGGCACAGTACCCTTAAAGATTAATCCAAAAACAGGAATGTTAAGTGTCAATGCCAGTATGTTAGGGATTTATGTTTTTTCGGTACAGGTAGATAAAATCAGGAATGGCGTTAAAATAGGTTCGGTTCGGCATGATTTTCAGTTGCCCGTGGTTGATTGCTCGCCTACTACACCGCCCGTTCCCATTATTACCCTTAATGCCAGCCCCATCAAAGAAGTGGCCATTTGCCCAGGCGATAAAATTGTCTTAGCCACCGATACCAACCCAAGGTGGGCTTTTCAATGGCAAAAAAATGGAGACAATATTACCAAAGCCAATACCAATCAACTAACGATCAATTCGATTGGAAAATACGATGTGGTCAAGAGTTTTAATGACCAATGCGTAAACGATACGGTTTCGGCTGTTGTTGAGGTTGTCTATAAAAAAGGAATTGATGCCAATATCAGTCGCCCAAGCCCCACCTGTATAAACGATTCTATGCTTCTGAGTGTAGTAACGGCAAGCCAAAATAGTTTTGAGTGGTATTACAAACAAAAACTGATTGCCAAAGACAGGCGTATTTATGCCAAAAATGGGGGCTATTACGTACTAAAAGAAAATCCACTAACTGCTATTTGTGACGTACCGCTTGATAGTATCTTGGTTGGCTTTGAAGCCCTGCCTGTTCCTGTGGTTAGCAATGAGCCTATTTTGAAATGTTTGCGGGATACCGTCAATTTAGAATCTAAAGGGCCTAACGATTGGACGTATCAATGGTTTAAGCACAAAAACTTGTTGGGCAATCAAACAGCTTCGGTAATCGCCGTCAGAGACACGGGAACGTATTATGTGCAAGTGAGCAATGCCATTGGTTGTAAAAACCTCTCAAAAGGCATAAAAGTTGGTCTAAAAAGCGATTGTCTTCAAACAGATGGTCGCTTATTCATTCCCGACATCTTTACACCCAATGCTGACGGCATTAACGACACTTGGCAAATTCGGAACCTAGACCTCAACTCCGAAAGTATCGTTACCATTTTTAACCGTTGGGGCGAAGTGGTTTACTATTCCGATAATTACAGTGCCAGCCCTTGGGACGG
>JAYWHL010000272.1:0-3325 GCA_043777715.1 Cytophagaceae bacterium
CATCAAGAAATGGCCAAAATGTATCGCATTCAGCAAGATTTACCAAAGGTTTTTGAACACCTACGAAAAGCAGAAACGTTTGCCATTGATTTAAAGTCGGATTTAGAAATGGCTACTATCCAAAAAGAATTTTATCATAGTTTTTTGGCAAGCAAAGATTATCAAAATGCTTTATCAGCGTATCAAAAATATAGTGAATTGAGCAAAAGCATAGCCGCCAAGAAAAATATCCAACGAACTGAACTCATCGAACTAAAATTCAAGAACCAAAGCCAACTCAAAGAAAACCAAAGGTTGGTGGGTATTAAAGACAACCTAGAACAGATTTCGATTAGAAAATCTAGTTGGATTTTGGCCCTTGCATTTTTGGTGCTAGTTGTGGTAGCGGTGGCGGTGTATATGCTGTATCGGTACCAATTAGAGAAGATTCAGAAAGTGGCCGAAGCCCAGCAAGAAACCATAAAGCAGATGCAGGTTGCCGATAAGATAAGAACCCAAATTTCGCAAGATTTACACGACGATTTAGGGGCAACTTTGAGTAGTATTTCGATGTTGAGCAAGGTGGCCAAAAGGAAATTAAGTACTGATAATCAAGAAGTTATAGAACTAGTGGACACAATTAATGAAAGTTCGCAACGAACCGTAAAAACGATTAGGGATATTATCTGGACAACCAATAGTATGAACGACGAACTGGGAAAAATCTCTGAAAAAATGAATAGTTTTGCCCACGAAACCCTAGAACCACACCAAATAAATTATGAAATAAACATTGATAAAAGTTTACTTGATCATAAACTCCAAGCCAATCAAAAGTATCACTTTTATTTGATTTTTAAGGAGGCTATCAATAATATCGCCAAATATGCCAAAGCATCAAAAGTGATGGTTGATATGTTTACAGACAAAGAGTTTTTGGTAATGAAAATTGGCGATAACGGCATTGGATTTGATGTTATCGACAAAAAAGGCAAAGGAAATGGCTTAATAAACATGGAAAACAGGGCTCTTGCCATGGCTGCACAATATGACATAAACAGCAGTATTGGCCAAGGCACTACCCTTATTTTGAAAATGCCGATGTGATAACCACGGTTTTTTTGTTTTTCGTTTCTAGGCCCTAGGCTTCTTTCTTCAATGCTTTTTGGTACGTTTCGACGGCTAGTTTTCTAGCAATTTCGTGAACTACAATGGGTTTTGGATAATTAAAACTGTTGAGTTCGGGTATCCATTTTTTGATGTATTTTAGGTCGGGGTCAAATTTTTGGGTTTGAAGCGTAGGATTAAAAACCCTAAAATACGGTGCGGCATCACAACCACTACCCGAAGCCCACTGCCAGCCACCATTATTAGCCGATAGGTCGAAATCCAATAATTTTTTTGCAAAATAAGCCTCGCCCCAACGCCAGTCTATCAATAAATGTTTGGTCAAAAAACTTGCCACAATCATACGTACTCGGTTGTGCATAAAACCCGTGGCGTTGAGTTCTCTCATGCCCGCATCTACAATCGGGTAGCCCGTTTTGCCTTCGCACCAAGCCTTAAATTCTTGTTCATTGTTCCGCCATGCAATGGTATCATATTCTTTTCGGAATGCCTTGCCGTGGCCAACGTGTGGAAAATGATGGAGTATTTGAAAATAAAAATCTCGCCAAATCAATTCATTAAGATAGCCTTCGTTCAAATCTTTTGCCAGTGTTGCCAAAGCCCTGATAGAAATAGTGCCAAAACGCAAATGAACCGATAGCCGAGTAGTGCCGATGAGGGCAGGGAAATCTCTGTTTTCTTTGTATTTTTTTATGATTTCTGACTTAAAATCCATACTCGGAAAATCTATTTTACTATTTCCAAAACCCATCGAAGCCAAGCTGGGTATTGGTTCTAGATTAGTCTTAATAAAATTATCTTCATACTTTTCGTTTGGATAAGCCTCTAATTGATAAGGAGTTAGCTGCTCTTTCCATTTGCGACTATAAGGCGTAAACACCGAATAAGGCGTACCCGCATTACTTAAAATTTCTGATTTTTCAAAAATCACTTGGTCTTTATGGCTGTAAAAAGCAATACCGTTTTGGTTTAATAAATTTTTCACGGCTTCGTCTCTGCTATTGGCTTGGGGTTCGTAGTCGAGGTTACAATGTACTTCGGCCAAAGTATCTCCAAATTGATTTATTATATCTTGCCAAACACCCAAAACATCGCCATACCAAGCCCTCAAATCACTGCCTTTTTCTTGTAATTTTGACTGAATGGCCGATAAATTTTCGTGGATAAACACCAGCCTTGCGTCGTCTTTATCTTCTAATTTGTCCAAGATATTCCTATCAAAAATAAAAACAGGAAGTACCTCATTTCCAGACTTTAGGGCATGATAAAGGCCAGCATTATCGAACAGACGGAGGTCTCTCCTAAACCAAAATATACTTAATTTTTTTTGCATTTTTTTTGCATTTAAATAACTCAACAGTCTTTATATAACTTCTAGCTAGGAATTTTGTTTGTTTTGGATACGGATATTCAAATAAGTTAAAAAATCCTTATCTTGTTTGTATAAACTAAACCTAAACCTTTTCTATGAAAAATCTTTTGAAATATAGCCTCGTTTTTCTGATTTTTAATGCAAACTACGCCTTTTCACAAGTTGGCGTAGGCGTGAAAGCCCCCAAAACTGCTGAAGTAATTTTTGACGGTTCTCGTAAAATGTTAGACCAAAAATGGACTTATTGGAACGGCCCACGTTTGGCAGCCAGTTTGCCTATCAAATGGTTTATTGTAAAAGACCCCACCAACAATGGTACAGTCCTCAACACCAACGACCCTGCCGCCGCTGGAGGTTTGTACGGTGCGGCAGATATTGTAACCAAAGATACATACCGAGATTTTAGACTTCATGTAGAGTTTTTTATTAGCAAAACAGGCGGAAATTCGGGTGTTTACCTACAAAACAGATACGAAATTCAAGTCCTAGACGGCGACACCACCTCGCATGGCATGGGGGCGGTTATCAACGAAAGCCCTTCGCCGTATTATGCCTATAATGGCGTTGGCAAATGGAATGCTTACGATATAACTTTCAGGGCAGCAAGGTTTAAGGACGGCAAACTGAGTGAAAAACCAATGGTAACGATGTATTTTAATGGCAAAAAAGTACACAGAAATCAGGTAATTAGTCAGGTTTGGGGAGGGCCAAATTCGGGTATTGATGGCGGTAACGATGGTGGAAAAGGCATTACTGATGTGCCTGGTGGCCTAAAACTCCAAGCCGAAGGCCATGACGTTTTGTATAGAAATATATGGATAAAACCCATTGATTTGAAAGCAGCAA
>JAYWHL010000273.1:0-3306 GCA_043777715.1 Cytophagaceae bacterium
GTACTTTTTTATATTTCTTTATCACTACTTTATAAATTCACAAATCAAAATAAAATATAATTATTATGAATTTCATTGCTACAATTACTGTAATGCCTCAAAAAGAAATCCTAGACCCACAAGGCAAAGCCGTTAAACTTGGACTAGCCAATTTGGGAATTAATCAAATATCCGATGTTAGAATTGGGAAAAACATAAGCGTAAGTTTAGAAGCAGATTCAAAATCTGATGCCGAAAGTAAAATTAAACTAGCCTGTGAAAAATTACTAGCCAATATCATTATGGAAGAATTTAGTTTTGAAATAACTGAAGTCGTCTAGCGATTATTAAGCGGCTATTGGCAATTAGCTATGCTGGCCGACACTCACTATTGGCTTGACATATAAGAAATTATAAATTTTATAAAACTGATTATTTTCTATCAAGTCCTTAGCTTGATTAAAAAACACCTACTTAATGGGTGTTTTTTTTTGAATATGGGTAACCACTTAACAAAAAGTTGGCGTATTTTTTTTAGATTTGAAAAATCATATAAATTCTTGTTTAAACAATGAAAAGAAGACAATTACTCAAAAATTTTGGACTTGGAATTAGTGCCATGATTGCCTTACCCACTTGGGCAAACGCTTGGTCGCCAAGTACTTTTAGTCCCTCTAATTTTTTATCAGAAAACGAAAAAAATTTATTGGCCGACCTTGTGGAATGTATGATTCCGACAACAAATTCGCCTGGGGCTAAAACGCTAAAAATTCATCTTTTTGTGGAGCGAATGTTGGTTGATTGTTATGATAAAAAAAGCCAAGAATTGTTTAAAATTGGTTTATCGAACGCTCAATCAACGATAAGTGAATTACCAAGTAAATCAATTAATGGCTTGAAAAACAGTGAGTTATTGGATTTTATCGAAAAATTAAAAGTGTCGAATGTAATCAACGGTAAATTTGTAGGTTTACTAAAAGAAAATACCATTAAAGGCTATTTGAATAGTGAATACGTGATGACAAATCTACGGATTTACGAAATGTTGCCAGGGGAATATCAACCTTGTGTGAAGTTAAAATCATAAAGAATCAACCTAAAAATATAGCTAAGGTTTGAAGTTTATGAATTTCAAAAACATGAATTTTAGCCACTTTTTTTTAACCTAAAACAAACGAAATGTCTAATTTTAACATAGATTCAAAACAACAAAGAACATTCGATGCCATCGTTATTGGTTCGGGTATTAGTGGAGGTTGGGCGGCAAAAGAATTGACAGGCAAAGGCTTGAAAACGCTTGTGCTGGAAAGAGGAAGGGACGTAAAGCACGTGGTTGATTATCCGACTACGCTGAAACAACCTTGGGAATTTGACCACGCCATGCAATCGACCAAAGCGATGATTGATGAAAATCCAATTATCAGTAAATGTTATGCTTTTAATGAAACCTCCGAACATTTTTTTGTGAAAGACAAAGAACATCCCTACGTTCAAGAAAAACCTTTTGATTGGATTCGGGGCTATCAGGTTGGCGGGAAGTCGTTGATGTGGGCAAGGCAAACCCAACGCTGGTCGCAATTTGATTTTGACGGGCCAACTCGTGATGGTTTTGCCGTAGATTGGCCTATCAATTACGCCGACTTAGCGCCTTGGTATAGTTACGTAGAAAAATTTGCAGGAATCGCTGGAAATAAAGATGGTTTGGCTTCCTTGCCTGATGGCGAGTTTTTGCCGCCACATAAAATGAATTGTGTAGAAAAACACTTTCAAACTTCTGTGGCTAGTAAATATACTGACCGTCATATTATTATAGGCAGGGCCGCACATATCACTCAACCCAAAGCTATACACCTGCAACAAGGGCGTGGACAATGCCAAAATCGAACAATTTGTGAACGAGGTTGTCCTTTTGGAGGATATTTTAGTAGTAATTCTTCTACGATTCCGTGGGCTGCCAAAACTGGTAAAATGACATTAAGGCCGCATTCAGTGGTGCATTCGATAATTTATGACGAAAAGTTAAAAAAAGCAACAGGCGTTAAAGTTATTGATGCTAACACAAACGAAATGATTGAATTTTATGCAAAAATTATTTTTGTAAATGCCGCTGCCCTAAACACAAACCTGATATTATTAAATTCAAAATCTAACCGATTTGAAAATGGTTTGGGGAACGATTCAGGTATTTTGGGTAAATATGTTGCTTTTCATAATTATACCGCCAACATCAACGCCGAATTTGAAGGTTATTTGGATTCGACAACAAAAGGCCGTCAGCCAAACAGTGCTTATATTCCAAGATTCAGGAATTTGATGAAACAAGAAACTGGTTTTTTGAGAGGATATGCTGCGGGTTTTAGTGCAGGAAGGTATGAATATGAAGACAGAACAGGATTGGGGGAGGATTTGAAAAATAATTTACTCAATCCAAAATTGAGCGATAGGTGGTATGTCGGCTCTCATATAATGGGTGAAACCATTCCAAAAGAAAGTAATTTTGTGAAACTAGACACAGAATTAAAAGATAAATGGGGCATTCCGCTTCTTAAAATTTCGGTGGATTATGACGATAACGACCGTAGAATGGTAAAAGATTATTTTGAACAATTGACCGAAATGTTTACCAATGCGGGCTTTAAAAATATCAAAACCAACGACCAACATAGAACCCCAGGGCTTGATATTCACGAAATGGGAGGAGTTAGAATGGGAAAAGATGCCAAAACTTCTATTTTGAACAAATGGAATCAGGTACACGCCTGTAAAAATGTTTTTGTAACCGATGGTGCAAGCATGACCTCAACCTCAACACAAAATCCATCACTTACCTACATGGCACTAACGGCTAGGGCAGCTCATTTTTCCGTAGAAGAAATGAAAAAGGGGAATCTTTGATTTTTAGAAAAATAGAAATCTCTTCGTAGTACTGCCCCCAAACAGTCCGAAATGTATGAATAATAAAAGTTATAATTATGCCAATTTTGCTAGAAAAAGAGGTTTGTCGGGGGACAAACCTCGGAAAAGAAACTCTTGCCAACCCACCGTTATTGAACACTGCTCCTGTGGCTGGCGTCCTCACCAGTCCACCTTTGCGAAAGCAATGTATTTATTTAAGTTATTGATATATAGATAGTTACATTAGATGTTTTGCTTTCGCTTGGGTGTTTGGTCGGGAGACCAACCACGGAAATAGGCCAATATTGCTAGAAAGAGAAGTTTGTCGGGGGACAAACCTCGGAAAAAGAACAAAAAAAATGAAATTTCTTGCACTTTTAACATTTTACTTATTTTTTTCATTAGTATCGCTTAGCCAAACAACAGACCATA
>JAYWHL010000274.1:0-3303 GCA_043777715.1 Cytophagaceae bacterium
AGCGATGCTAGGGTAGCCCCGCTACGCACTCGAAAAAATCTGCGTATGGACAAAAAACAACCTCATTTTGACCTAAAACCAAAAGTTTAAACAGCTTCATTTTCTCACAAAATCGTACCCATCATATTCTACAAAATCGTTTACGGTAAGATGAAACGACGTTACGTTTTCTCCGTCGGCTACAAAGTTAAGTTCATGGATTCCCAAGGTTTTGTAGCCGTGGGTACACAAAAACGAATGCCCGCCCAATACGTCCAAAACCGACATGGGGTGGTGTGCCAAATAGAGTTTTAGCTTGCCGTCTTCGCCTAGTTTTATTTCGGCATCGCCATAAATTTCGTTGGTAAATTTGCCTGTATATGCCATCAAAGGTAAGCCAGTTGGGTTTTGTTGTTTTACTTTCTGATGTAATTTTATAAGCCTATTGGCGTCTTGTTGTTGTTCTGTTTGGTCGTTTTTCAAGAATATTTTTGCATAATCTTTATATCCTTGTCCCATATAAGCATCTAAAATTTGGTACATCAGGGCGTCATAAAGGCTGTTGGTATCGGTATTACTCAAAATAACCATACCTAGGCCCTCTTCGGGTACAAAACAAGTGTGCGTTACAAAACCATCGGCTCCGCCCGAATGCTGAAAAATTTGTCGCCCAGCGTGGTCTTGTATAAGCCAGCCCAAACTATATGCCGTGAAGTTTCGAGGCAAAAGCCTTGATTTTGAGCTACTTATCAAATTATATCCTTTTCTGGTTTGTGCCAACGCCGAGTAGGGTACAATCTGTTTTCCTTCAAATTTTCCAGAATCTAGTTGCATTATCAGCCAATTGGTCATGTCTTTTACGCTACTACAAATACTACCCGCAGGGGCAAGGTTATCAATCATCGGTATGGGCAAGGTACTCAGTTGGCCGTCATAAATGGTGTGGGGTGTGGCGTGGTTGGGTGTAATGCCAAAATTTAGTGAAAGTGGCAAGGTACGAGTCATTTTTAGAGGTGTCAAAAGGCGGTCTTGGAGGGTTTCTTCCCACGATTTGCCCGTTACTGTGGGTATAATTTGACCAGCCGTCAAAAACCCTGCATTACAATAGCCATAACCTGCCCTAAAAGGATAAACGGGTTTATGCTTCCCAAAAACCTCCATTACTTCACTACGAGACAAGTTACTATTCCAGTAGCAAAAGTCGCCTTGAAAGGTTTTCAAACCCACTCTGTGTGTGAGTAAGTCTCTGATATTAACCTCTTTAGTACTGTATTGGTCATAGAGTTTGAAGGTTGGCAAATATTTGATTACGTGGTCGTCGAGGCTTAGTTTTTTATCGGCTTCGAGCATAGCCAAAAGCGTACCCGTAAATGCCTTGGTGTTTGAGGCCACCATAAAAAGCGTATTTTCGTCCACGGGTTCGGGTTTGTTTATTTCCTTTACCCCAAAACCTTTCATTACTTCTATTTTCCCATTTTTGATAATAGCAACGGCCATGCCCGGCACTTCAAATTGAGGCATATATTTGGCCAAATAAACCGCTAGGCTATCTTTTACAAAAACATTTTGGGCTTTCAGGCTCAACGAAAACAACCCAAGTAGGGTAAATAATAAAAGTTTTTTCATGATAGGTTTAGATAAAATTTTGTGTTTTATTTCCGTGTTTGGTGGCTCACCAAACACCTTTGCGAAAGCAATATTTTCATACAAATCTCTGTGTTATGCTATATTTTGTAGAATTGTCCAGTACCCAAACTGACTATTTTACAGCAGGTACTTATTCTGACAAATACCTTCACTATTCCAAAATACTCAATTTGGCAAAACTTAGTAGTAGCGTTTTGTCGCCAACGCCTTTTTCAAACTCAATGGTTGCTTTGCGGTCTGTACCGTTTTGGTCTATTTTTTTAACAACTCCAAACCCAAACTTTGCGTGTTCAACTCGCTGGCCTTCGCTTAGTTGGCTGGTGTTGCTGGGCGTAAAATTTTCAGAGGGCGTATGGTTACTAACCGTGTTGTTTGTACTGGGTTTTGGGCTAGACAAATTGCTTGTAAAACTCGGTGGACTTATCTTTTTGATAATACTTGCCCCAAAGGCTTCAACGGGTTTGCGGTAGGTTTCTCGTTCTTCAAAACTTTGTCTTGAGCGGCTCTTGCTAAACTCCAGATACATGGGGTTTATCTCGTCCAAAAACCTACTTGGTTCGCAGGGCTTTAGGCGGCCATATTGGTAGCGGCTTTCGGCATAGCTGATGTATAATCTTTTTTCGGCACGGGTTATGGCCACATAAAACAATCGGCGTTCTTCTTCCAAATCGTCTCGGCTTTCTAGCATCATTTGGCTTGGGAAAAGGTCTTCTTCCAATCCCACAATATATACTTGCTTGAACTCCAGCCCTTTAGCTCCGTGTACGGTCATCATTGTTACACGGTCGTTTTCGCCTTCTCCTTCGTTGGTATCGGCGGTGGTTAATAGCGACACCTGTTGCAAGAACGACGACAAATCCTTTTCTTCGTTTTCGGGATTGTCCACAAATTGCTTGATAGAGTTCAGCAATTCTTGCACGTTTTGCACTCGGCTTAGTCCCTCCACGGTTTTGTCTTCGTGCAATTCTTTCAATATTCCCGATGCCTTGGCTATGTGGCTTGCTATTTCGTAGGCATCTTTTTTGTCTTTTTCTACCATCAATTTAAACGACTTTATCAGGTCGGAAAAGCCCTCAATGGCGGCTGTCCATCGGCCTGCGTTATATTGTTGGATATTAGACAAAACCTCCCAAGGCGAGATACCTTTTTCGGCGGCGGTTACGGTTATTTTGGCCACGGTGGTATCGCCAATGCCTCGTTTGGGTAGGTTGATAATTCGCTTAAAAGCCTCTTCGTCTTGTTGGTTGATGGTAAAGCGTAAATATCCCAAAAGGTCTTTTATTTCTTTGCGTTGATAAAACGACAGCCCGCCAATGATTCTATATTTGATATTGAGTTTGCGTAGTTGCTCCTCAAACGACCTACTTTGGGCATTGGTACGATACAAAATGGCAAAGTCGTTGTTGCTAAGCCCCTGTTGCATTTTTTGTTCAAAAATTGAGGTCGAAACCAAACGGCCTTCTTCGTTGTCAGAACTCGCCTTTATTACCTCTATCAGGTGGCCTTCTTCGTTGTCGGTCCAAACTTCTTTGCGTAACTGGCCTTTGTTTTTGGCAATAACCGAGTTGGCGGCTTTTACGATGGCTTGGGTTGAGCGATAATTTTGTTCGAGGCGAATGGTGGTAAGGTCGGGGTGGTCTCGCTCAAAGTTCAAGATGTTTTGGATATTGGCCCCCC
>JAYWHL010000275.1:0-3294 GCA_043777715.1 Cytophagaceae bacterium
AATGAAAGCAGCAAGTTATACTCTGCATCCTGTAGGGTATGTAAGCGTACATCCATATGATTTTCATTTCCCAGCCTATTACACAAAAGTTGATAATCGTTTAGTACTTATTTTTGAAAATAATATTGAGCAAATAAGTGTTTTTTCAAGAAATAGTAAGGAAAAATTGGCGGAAGAAGTAAGTAATACGCTACGCAAATCTTTAGACCCTGATTTTGAATTTTTAAGCCCAATTACACTTAAAGTATTCAAAATTTCAGAAGAAGATCGTAAAAAAATGGACAAGGATGATATCATGAGTACGGCACATGAAATGTACGGATTCAATCCTTTTGCGTATCGAACAGTGTTCGCACACCTTGACGGAAATATAACCTATAAACATGGGGCTGATGCTTTCTATGGAATATCATCTGAAAGCAATAAGTAGCCTAATTCTCAATCGAAATAATAAAACAAAATTATCATTAATCTTATATGACAAAAGTTGCCCTAATTACAGGCGTTACAGGCCAAGACGGTGCCTATTTGGCAGAATTGCTGCTCTCGAAAGGCTATGAAGTACACGGTATTAAACGCCGTAGTTCGTTAATCAATACTCAACGTATTGACCACCTTTATGAAGACCTTCACGAAGACGACGTAAAGTTTAAGCTACATTATGGCGACTTGAGCGATTCGACCAACATCATCAGAATTATTCAGGAAGTTCAGCCCGACGAAATCTATAACCTTGGGGCCATGAGCCACGTAAAGGTAAGTTTCGATGAGCCAGAATATACCGCCCAAGTTGATGGCATTGGTACACTACGAATTTTGGAAGCCGTGCGTTTGTTGGGTTTAATCAAAAAAACAAAGATTTATCAAGCCTCTACCTCCGAACTTTACGGCTTGGTACAAGAAGTACCCCAGTCAGAAACCACGCCCTTTTATCCACGCTCGCCTTATGCCGTGGCCAAAATGTATGGCTATTGGATAACCGTAAATTATAGAGAGGCTTACGGAATGTTTGCCGTAAACGGTATTTTGTTTAACCACGAGTCGCCGCTAAGAGGCGAAACTTTTGTAACTCGTAAAATAACAAGAGCTGTCTCGCAAATTGCCCTTGGCCAACAAGAAAAACTATACCTTGGCAACCTAGATGCCCAAAGAGACTGGGGCCATGCCAAAGACTATGTTGAGGCCATGTGGTTGATACTCCAACAGGACGTACCCGAAGACTACGTAATTGCATCGGGAATTACCACACGAGTAAGAGATTTTGTAAGAATGTCTTTTGCCGAAGTGGGTATCGAATTAGACTTTACGGGCGAAGGTGCTGCCGAAATTGCCACAGTAAAAGCCTGTAATAACCCTGATTACCAGCTACCTATCGGCAAAGAAGTGGTTTCGGTTGATGCTCGGTATTTTAGACCAACTGAAGTAGAACTCCTGCTGGGCGACCCCACCAAAGCTAAAACTAAACTAGGCTGGACACTCAAATACGACCTACCAGCCCTTGTAAAAGACATGATGACGGCTGACTTGGCTTTGTTTAAGAAATAGTTGTAAATAATAACGCATTTCCGAAAAAGAAGATAAGGCGTGCCACGCTTTTAAAGCATGGCACGCCTGTTTTTACATTCATTAATGTTGTTAAGTAGTCCAGACAAAATAATCCCTGTTATCCTTTTGTATAAATGCCTGATAACGTGCCGTCTGCAAGTCCTCCCTACTGGGGAGGACGGGGCTGGCCTTCCAGTAGGTGGGGCTACTTATCTATTTACGTCCGTTTTTTGTTTTAGAAAACATTTTACAACAATTTTTGGCTTCTAAAATGTCTCCAATTTACCTAGATTATAATGCCACTACGCCCCTAGACGAACGAGTATTAGAGGCCATGATGCCCTATCTCACAAATCGCTTTGGCAATGCGGCCTCTCGCACACATTTTTACGGTTGGGAAGCTGCCCAAGCCATAGACCTAGCCCGTGAGCAAGTAGCAGACTTGATAGGGGCTACCGCCAAAGAAATTGTGTTTACAAGCGGAGCAACAGAGTCTAATAATTTGGCTATCAAGGGTTTATATTATAATCTTAGCCTTTCAAAAAATCATATCCTTACGCTCAAAACCGAGCATAAAGCCATTTTAGATGCCTGTGCCAGTCTTGAAAAAACGGGCGTACAGATAGCGTTTTTGCCGATAGACAAACACGGAATCGTTGCCCCAAATGCCTTGGTATTGGCCATAAAACCGAATACTTTTTTGGTTTCTGTGATGTATGCCAACAACGAAACGGGCGTGATACAAGACATTGAAAAAATCGGAGAAATTTGTAGAGAAAATAATGTAGTTTTTCATACAGACGCCACCCAAGCCGTGGGCAAATTAGGCATAGATGTAACTACCCAAAACATAGATTTACTGAGTTTATCTGCCCACAAATTTTATGGCCCAAAAGGCGTTGGAGCATTATTTGTAAAAAAAGGACTGAAAATAAATGCCCAGTTGAATGGTGGCAGCCAAGAGCGAGGCATGAGGGCGGGTACGCTCAATGTGCCTAGTATTGTGGGCATGGGCAAGGCCGCCCAAATAGCAAAATCAGAAATGTTTGCCGAAAGCCAACGCTTAGAAAAATTAAGAAATCATTTAGAAAATACACTCCTAGGCTTTGGAAATATTAAAGCCAATGGCCTAACTTACAATAGGTTGGCTCATGTTTGTAACCTAACTTTTGAAGGCCAAGACGGCGAATTGTTGATGATGAAACTAAAAGATTTGGCGGTTTCAAATGGCTCGGCCTGTACCTCGGCTTTGGTCGAACCTTCCCATGTTTTGAAGGCACTGGGTCTTTCCGACGCCCAAGCCCACGCCTCTATCCGCTTTAGCCTTGGCCGATACACCACCCCAAAAGACATCGAAACCACAATAGAGATGATAAAAGCGGTGCTTTTGTAGAGAATTTCTGTCTCAACCTGCTCTTTTTACATTTATTCCTACCATTTTTTGGATATTATTTACATTTTTTCCTACCATTTTCTAAATAGTTTTTACACTTTTCCCCACCATTTATTTACCTTTGGATAAAAATCAACTTACAAAATTGATGCAAAGACTAATTTATAGTGAATTACTGAAATGGAAGAATGATTCCAAACGAAAACCGTTATTGCTTCAAGGAGCTAGACAAATCGGTAAAACTTTTATTGTAAACCAATTTGGGAAAAATGAATACAAAAATTATATCCGACTGAATTTTGAGGAAGATGAAAATTTGAAGGATATTTTTAATTCATCGCTCGACCCTTTCCAAA
>JAYWHL010000276.1:0-3294 GCA_043777715.1 Cytophagaceae bacterium
CACAAACTCTAAACCATTGGCTTTCAGTCTAAATTGCCCAGTATCGGTATTTGAAGGATAAAGTGCTAGTTGAGAGATTTTTTTGCTATGTTTTTTGGATAAATCCAAAGAAAAAACATAAAGAAAAGTTGGTATAAAGACGATTAATAACAACAGAGCCAAGAGTATGTGTTTGATTTTCATTACTGTTTTAGTTTGAGGCAAATTTCTGATAAAAAATCTAACAAAAAAAGAGCCAAATCAATTAAGATTTGGCTCTTTTTGATACTTAAAAATTATTGATTAAGCGTTTTTTACAACTACTTTCAATCCTTTAATAGTGTTTCCGTCCATGGCTTTTACTATTCTACTTGCCATGTCTTTGGGTACATCAACAAACGTTATTTTGTCTTGCAAATCAATATGACCAATGGCACTGCCAGGCACACCTGCTTCGCCAGCAATTGCTCCAACGATATGGCTTGGTGTAACTCGCTCGTTGCGACCCACATTGATTACTATTCTTGCCATTCCAGCTTCAGCTCCTTTTTTGAAGGTACGGCCTTCGTTGTCGGTTCTTGGGCCACGGTCTGCAAATCTGTTTCCAGCTTCACGGTTACCATAACTCGAACCAGCACCACGGCTATCTCTTTCACGACCGCCGTCTCTACCTCCAAAACTAGACCCTCCACGGCTATCTCTACTTCCTCCACGGTCGCCGTAGCTGCCACGGTTGCCATACGATGAGCCACCTCTGTCGCCATAACCGCCACGGTCGCCATAGCTACCACGATTACTGTTACGTTGTTGGCGGTCGAACTCCCCGTCAAGGTCTTCATTGCCAAATTCACTTTGTTGCAAATTCATGCTCATTTTTACGAGTGCCGAAGCAATGGCATTGGGTTCAAAACCAGCGTGAGTCAAATTTTGCATTACATCATCAAACATTTCAAGGTTTCCTGCTTGTATTGTTTCCTGCACTTGCTCGATAAACCTTGCTTTTTTGATACCTACAATGTCAGAAAATGTAGGAATAACGCCTTTTTCTATCTTTACTTTCGTAAAACTCATTACATCTCTCAATCGGTTTCTTTCGCCACCTACTATCAACGTAAAGGCCCTACCCGATTTACCAGCACGGCCAGTACGGCCAATACGGTGAACATAATACTCTTCGTCTAAGGGTACATCAAAGTTAATAACGGCATCAACATCGTCCACGTCTATTCCACGGGCAGCTACGTCGGTTGCTACTAAAATACTGGTTGAACCTCCTCTAAATTTGGTCATTACGTTGGTACGTGCTTGCTGACGCATATCTCCATGCAAACCTTCGGCAGAATATCCTCTGAGTAAAAGGTTTTCTACAACGTCATCAACCTTGGCTTTGGTATTACAGAAAACCAACATTAATTTTAATTGATAAAAATCAATCAAACGAGTCATTACTTCCATTTTTGCTTTTGGCTTTACGTCAAAATAAACTTGCTCAATGTTAGTTGCTGTTAATTCGTTTTTAACAACTTTTACCAATTTCGGCTCGTTCTGAAAACGATTGGCAATGGCCATAATTGGCTTAGACATCGTGGCCGAAAACAACACCATCTGACGCTCTTCTGGCATTTGTTCTAGTACACTTTCGATATCTTCTCTAAAACCCATGTCTAGCATTTCGTCTGCCTCGTCTAGGGTTATCATTTTCAAATTATTAAGTTTGAAAGTTCCACGTTCAATAT
The DNA here is from genome assembly GCA_043777715.1 of Cytophagaceae bacterium. GTDB lineage: Bacteria > Bacteroidota > Bacteroidia > Cytophagales > Spirosomataceae > JAYWHL01. Next base: position 1,716 of record JAYWHL010000276.1, read on the forward strand.
GGTCGATAACACGCCCTGGCGTACCTACCACAATCTGAACGCCTTTTTTAAGGTCTCTGATTTGACGTTCCATACTGTCGCCTCCAAAGATTGCACTTACAAAAACGCCTTTTTTGAATTTGGCTAATTTCTTGATTTCTTCCGAAACCTGTACTGCCAATTCACGAGTTGGGCAAAGTACTAAGCCTTGCACACCTTTGGCGTTTACGTCGATTTTTTCAATCATCGGAATCCCGAAGGCAGCGGTTTTGCCTGTTCCCGTTTGGGCTTGGCCAATCACATCACGCCCTAAAAGTAGATGCGGAATGGCTTCGGATTGAATAGGCGAGGCATTTTCAAAACCCATTTCGGCAACGGCTTGTTGCAACTCGGGCGAAAGTTCTAATTCACTAAATTTTACTGTTGTCATCGTTTGTTTGTCGTCAAACTACAAGGAACTGCATGGCAAATTCGGGCAACTACTAAGGTGTAGTTCCATAAAAGCTCGACAATTTGTTTAAAAAGGGATAATAGCCATAAGAGGGAGAAACAACCCAAAGGCTCCTGAGACCAATCGTTAGAAAGAAGATTGTCCGACCACAGGGACAATATCAGAAGGCAGGCGGGATGTTGTAGTACCCGTTAAATATTTTACAAAGATAGGCTAATTTAGTTTGAATTTCAAAATAAATTGTATTTTTTTGTGGTAAATCTTTTCATAACAAGTTTTTGGAGGGATTTAATTGGACAAAATATTAATTCAAGATTTAAAAAATTTAGTTTTCCATGAAAAAAATCCTTTTTATAGACCGAGACGGAACGATTATTATTGAACCTCAAAGTGATTTTCAGATAGATTCGTTAGAAAAATTGGTCTTTGTACCCAAAGTGATTTCGGTTTTAAGAAAAATAATAACAGAAACTAAATTTGAGTTGGTAATGGTAACCAATCAAGATGGACTGGGAACAGACGCTTTTCCCGAAAATACCTTTTGGCCCACTCAAAATAAAATGCTGGAGGTTTTGGCAAACGAAGGGATTGAATTTTCTGAAATTTGTATAGACAAAACTTTTGAAAGTGAAAACGCACAAACTCGTAAGCCGAATACTGGTTTATTAACAAAATATTTTGGGGAAGACTATGACCTTAAAAACTCGTACGTAATTGGAGACCGCCAAACTGACCTTAAATTGGCTAAAAATCTTGGGGCTAAAGGTATTTTATATTGTCCGCCCAATATTGAGGCTCGTTTTCCTGACGAAGATTTGATTGCCACAACAAGTTTAGTAACAAACAATTGGGACGAGATTTATGAATTTTTAAAAATGCCTCCACGCATTGCCAAAGTTGAACGTAACACCAAAGAAACAAAAATTAAGATTGAGTTAAATCTTGACGGAATCGGTTATTCTGACATCAAAACTGGCTTAGGCTTTTTTGACCACATGCTAGACCAACTGGCCAGACATTCGGGTGCAGATTTGAAAATAGGAGTGGAGGGCGATCTACACATAGACGAACACCATACCATTGAAGATACGGCTTTGGCCTTGGGAGAGGCTTATTTGATGGCTTTGGGCGACAAAAAAGGTATTAGTC
>JAYWHL010000277.1:0-3289 GCA_043777715.1 Cytophagaceae bacterium
ATAATTGGAATAGCTAATTTCGAATAGGGGCTTGAAATTTTGGCTTTGCTATATTTTTGCCTCGGAGAGGCTTAACCTTTGTAGTAAAAAACGTCAAAAGCCTGTTATTTCGCTTCGGAGAAGCGTAACCTTTGCTAGGTTAGGCTTCTCCGAAGCCCGAAGAGAGGGGTATTATAATTTTCTACAAAGGTTGTGCCTCTCCGAGGCAAAGTATCAGAAAACAATCTACGATTAAAATAACTTATTAAACACTGTATTTAGTTTTTTAAAAACTCATCTTGAGCGAAATCTTGCATTTTTATTTCGCTAAGAGCTATCGAATTGAAATACAAGAGATTACGAATTTTATATGTCGATTATTTTCTGGTAAGTACTTACCGTAATCAATATTCAACAACATAAATACCTCCTTTAACGGTTTTAAATTCAATGTTTCCACCAGCTAATTTATCAAAAGCAACAGGCTGTCTATTGTTGTTAATCTTCATATTTGGCTTGCCTTCCAATCGGCATATCCCCCCCGCTTTTGAAGTCATTTTTAACTGTGTAACCTGCTTGTTTTGCCAAGAATAATCCAATTCAAAAGCACCTCTGGCACAAACACCTTTGAATGTGCCTGTGGGCCACTCGTCTGGTAAAGCGGGTAGCAATTTAATAAACCCATCGTGCGATTGCATGAGCATTTCGGTAATGGCAGCCGCACAACCAAATGTACCATCTACCTGAGGTGATTTGCCACATAATGCAAATAAAGATGCACAACTTTGTTCTTTTATAAAACCTTTGTAAATTTTATTGGCCCGATTTCCATCGTTCAATCTTGCCCATAGTGCCATTTTCCATGCCCTTGACCATCCTGTGGACGCATCGCCACGTTCCTCTAATACTTTTTTATAGGCTTCAATAAGGGCTGGGGTTCTTTTTTCATACAAAACTTTGCCTGGGTACAAGCCGTACATGTGCGAAAAGTGGCGGTGATTTTCTTCCAACGATTTCCAATCATCTGCCCATTCTTGCAGCGAGCCGTCTTTGCCAATTTGAGGTGGTACTAATTGAGTTCTTGCCGTACGTACTTGCTCAATAAAAGCACTTTTCTTACCTAAAACGTCTGATGCTTCTATAAAATAACCGAACAAATCATAGAGAATTTGCATATCAATCGAAGCCCCTGCACAAATCGTTGTGCCTTCTCTGAACCCTGCTGTTACTTCATCAAAATAAGGTTTGTTGCCGCCGCCATCAGGGAAATTTTCGGGCGAAGTAGAAGGGTTGGTAACCAACCATTTTTTAGTAGGATGTGGCTTTAAAAAATCTATAAAAAACTGTACAGAACCTTCTATCAAAGGATAAGTTTCTTTTAAAAAAGTGGCATCTTTGGTATAGGCATAATGCTCCCAAATATGGGTACAAAGCCAAGCCCCGCCCACCGTAAATGTACCCCAAGTCGGCCCGTCCATTGGTGCTGCCACCCGCCAAATATCCGTATTTTGATGAAAAACCCAGCCTTTTGCACCATAATGTTCTTTAGCCACTTGCTTGCCTTGGTCTGTCAATTCTTTTATCATCCGTACCAAAGGCTCGGCACATTCAGACAAATTACCGCTTTCAATATGCCAATAATTCATTTCTGTATTGATATTGGTGGTGTATTTTGAATCCCAAGAAGGGTTCATATCATCGTTCCAAATGCCCTGTAAATTGGCAGGTTCTGTACCCGCACGGGAAGAAGATAGTATTAAATATCTGCCGAAATTATAGCTTAATGCCGATAAAGATGGGTCAGGACGTGTTTGTATTTTCTCAATACGCTCAGAAATAGGCAAATAAGAATTTTCGGTAATGGGCAAGGTCAATGAAACACGGTCAAAATACTTTTTATAGTCGGTCAATGCCGCTTCTAAAATGGTATTATAGGGTTTGCCTTCAATCTTTTTAAAATGGGCATCTACACGTTCGTGTTGATTGGCACTCACATCTTTATAATTCACAAAATTGGTGGCTGCTGCAAAATATAAAGTTACAGCATTGGCATTTTCGATAATCAAATCCACTCCATCAGTTATAATTGTACCGCCTTCGGGTATGGCTTTTATACGGGCTTCATATTTCATTTTGCCTTCAATACCCATATAATCCGCTGATTTTCCCGTTAAAACCAAGCCATCTTTACCATAAGCATCCATTCTAAAATAGTCGGTACCATAATTGGAGTGTGCTTGATTTCTAACACCTCGCAAATTGGCTTTCAAAGAAATACTATTCGGTTTATCTGCCGTCAATCGCAGCACAATCACTTGGTCGGGAGCAGACGCAAATACATCTCGTTGGTAGGTAATCCCATTTGATTTGTAGGAAACGCTTGTAATACCGTTTTCTAAGTTCAGCCAACGTTTGTAATCGCTGACAGCATCTTGATTTTTAAAAAACAAATGCAAGTTGGCAAGGCTTTGATATTTCTGTTGTTCAACGGGATATCCCATTAAATTTCGCCCAAATAGATTATGGGCAGCTAAATATTTTTCTTCAAAAACCAATTTTTGAATTTCGGGCAATACTTTATGCCCTCCTTTCACAACCGTAGAATATGGCCCACCCGACCAATAGGTTTCTTCATTGAGTTGAATCCGTTCTTCGCCATTTTTGCCAAAAACCATTGCCCCCAGCCTGCCATTGCCAACAGGTAAGGCATCTTCCCATTTTTTAGCAGGGGCATTGTACCAACTTATTGTAGAGGGATTAAAGGATTTTGTATTGATTTTTTCTGAGAAATTATTTTCTTGTGCCACTACACCGATGCTTGAAAACACGGTTAAACTTAGTATTAAACGCTTTGTAAAATGCATGGTTTTATTGGTTAGTTGGCTACAAATATAGGAGGTTTTAGATTTTTCTTAAAATTGATATTTTACCTCTAAGAGCCATTTTGCCTGTTTTTCTCAAAAGCCGCTTGCATCGTCAATATTGAACGTATGTGTTTAAAACCGCTGGACGTATCTTTTTCTACCGTTTTACGCTGTCAATTTTACCGATAACGATGTTGCCTTTAATTACTTTTCCTTGTGAAAAAGCAAGATTTGCCAAAAGGCAAAAAACGAAGAATGAGAATGTTTTTTTCATTGTTTTGAATTTGGTTTTGGATTAAAAAATTGAGATACATCACTGAAATAGTATATTTGCAAAAAAAAACTACCATGAAATTAAACCTTCGACCCGCCTTGTTTTGGGATGTGAATGTGGACGAAATTGACTCAGATAAGCACCGAGCGTCTATTATTGAACGCATTGCCAC
>JAYWHL010000278.1:0-3284 GCA_043777715.1 Cytophagaceae bacterium
TTTTGAACGAACATAAAATCGGCATCAAACCCAACTTTTATAAATTCTTCGGTTTCAACGATGGCACTCGTTTTAATCGAAAAATCCCCGATGGGCGACATTAACCGCTGGCAATAATTGCCATATAAATCAATATATTCGGAAATATTTACGTTTGGGTTTATCTCAAAATTTTCGCTCAAAATTACCTGTGTTTGGCTCTTCCGAAGCCTCAAAACTAGAATAATGGGTATTGGTTCGCTGGTTTGATAGTCAAGATGGCAGCATACTTTTAGTTTCATGGATTACTTATCTAACTGTTTGTATAAAGATAGATACAGAACCACTCAAACCATGGCTATCTGAATATTTATTTGTAAATCAACCTAAAAAATTACAAATTTATTAGCAAAGTATTTTCAAGATACCAAAAGGATATACCTATTGGCTTAAAGCAAGGCAAAAGATGTTGTATTCTGTATTTTGGCTTAGTTACAAAACAATAGAACAGATTTATGAAAAAACTCATCGAAGGATTCCCGCACGTTCGTTATCAAACCGAAATACTGGCCGTTGAAGAAATACAAAAAAGAGCAAAACAATTTTATGAAGAAATGAACACTCGCCGAAGCGTTCGGGAGTTTTCGGATAGGGCTGTTCCGAAAGAAGTGCTTGAAAATCTGATACTTACGGCATCGTCGGCTCCGTCGGGTGCTCATAAACAACCTTGGACTTTTTGTGTGATAGAAGACCCCACACTCAAAAAGCAAATCAGAATAGCCGCCGAACAAGAAGAATACGAAAGTTACAGCCACCGCATGGGCGAAGAATGGCTCCAAGACCTCAAGCCCTTGGCAACCGACTGGCAAAAGCCTTTCCTAGAAAAAGCTCCTTATTTGATTGTAATATTCTCACAGTCAAGGGGTTTAAGCAAAGAAAAACATTATTACGTACAAGAATCTGTGGGTATTGCAGTGGGTTTTTTGATTGCAGCCATTCATCAGGCGGGCTTGGTTACACTCACACATACGCCCAGCCCGATGAATTTCTTGAAAAAAATCTTGAATCGACCTGACAATGAACGGCCTTTTTTGCTTTTGCCCGTTGGTTATCCTGCACAAGAAGTTTTTGTGCCAGACATTCATAGAAAAAAATTAGACGAAGTAGCGATTTTTTATTGAATGAGGGGAACAGGTTTCTAACCCGTCAAAAAGAAAAATCATTCAACAATTTTCTGCAAAACACCTAAAATTTCATTTAGATTTCGTAGATAATACCTTTGGCTATCGAACAAAATGGTGCTACCTTCCAATTTCATAATTTGCCAATCTTCGCCTGTAGATACACAACCATAAATCTTTTTAGTAGAATAACCTTCCTTTTCATTCAAAATTTGGGTTGCTATCATTTGTGCAACGCACTGCCCCAAGCCTATCTCTATGTCATTATCTTTGGCTTCGACCATGCAAAAAATGGGAGCTTCTACTTCATAATTTTGCGTAGAATAGCCCAAAATAAAATCAACTTCACCATTTAAGCCTTGTTTTTTATCAATATCAAAAATAGCCCCCGAATAAATAGAGAATGAGTTGTTGTTACGTTTTCTTGTTTCTATTAAAATAGGCATTACAATAGCTTCTGACCTTGATTTTTCAGAAAAATAGGCCACATCAATCATATTTTCAAGCGTTTCTTTCAACCAACTACTTGGTTCTATCAATTCAAGATTTTTGAATAAAGCTACTTTCTTATCCGTCAATCCAAACTGCTTTTTAACCGAAATTAAGGTAAATTTGCTATATGCCATTGTCTTGTTTTTCGTACAAATGTATATATTTTTTGCAAAATATCTGGCTTTATTTTGAAAACGTAAGGATGGTTTTTTAACATAAGCCAGCCAGTACCACTTTGCTTTTCCCGAAATTCTTCCGAAATTGAACTTTTAACACAAAAACCTAAATAAATGAAATTACTACTACGAAAAACTTTTTTCTTAGGCTTGTTTTTTTTGACCCAAGCCTCTTTTGCTCAAAAACTCAAAACCGAGTTATTCAAAAACATGAAAGCCCGTGCCATTGGGCCAGCGGCTATGTCGGGCCGAATCACTACGATTGATGCTGTGGTGGCCAATCCTGATATTATCTATGCAGGGGCGGCTTCGGGCGGGGTTTGGAAATCTGAAAATGGCGGAAATACTTGGACTTCTATTTTTGACGAAAACCCGATTATCAACATTGGTGCCATCGCCATTCAACAATCTAATCCCTCGGTGGTTTGGGTGGGAACGGGCGAGGGTAATCCACGTAACTCCGTCAATTTGGGTGGAGGTATTTTCAAATCACTAGACGGTGGAAAAACTTGGAAATCAATGGGTTTGGAAAAAACCAAAAACATTCACCGCATCATCATTGACCCTAACAATTCCAATACTGTTTATGTGGGCGTTATCGGAAATCCCTTTGCCGACCACCCCGAACGTGGCGTGTTCAAAACCATTGACGGTGGTCAAACTTGGGAGAAAATCTTGTTTACCAACGAACGGTCGGGCGTGGGCGATATGGTAATGGACCCCAGCAATCCGAATAAATTATTGGTAGGAATGTGGGAACATCACCGCAATCCTTATGATTTTAAGTCGGGGGGTAAAGGCTCTGGTTTTTATGTAACCCTAGACGGAGGTAAAAATTGGACAAAATTATCTAATAAAACCAACGGAATCCCAGAAGGCGACTTAGGCCGAATCGGAATTGCCATTGCCAAGTCGGACCCGAATCGTGTTTATGCCTTGATAGAATCTGCCAAAAATGCCTTGTATCGTTCTGATGACGGGGGCGTAAAATGGGAAAAAGTAAACGATGACGATGCCGAAACTATTAAGGGCAATCGGCCATTTTATTTCTGGGATTTGGCCGTGGACCCCAAAAACGAAAATCGGGTTTATGGTATTTTTCAAATGATTTCGATGAGCGAAGATGCTGGTAAATCGTTTAAGGTAATTGTGCCTTATGCGGGCGTTCACCCCGACCACCACGCTTTTTGGATTCACCCCGAAGACCCTTCTTTGATTATCAATGGTAATGATGGCGGTGTGGCGATTTCGAGAGATAGAGGCCGTAAATGGACGTATTCAGAAACCCTACCGATTGGGCAATTTTATCATATCAATGTCGATAATGAAATTCCATATAATGTATATGGCGGCTTGCAAGACAATGGCTCTTGGCGTGGGCCCGCCTATATTTGGCAAAATAGCGAAATCAGAAGTTGGCATTGGCTGTCGATGGTGGGAGGCGATGGGTTTGACG
>JAYWHL010000279.1:0-9158 GCA_043777715.1 Cytophagaceae bacterium
GCCGAAAACGGAGAGATGAAACTGAAAAATGCCGAGAAAATAAAAGAGGATAATTCGATAGAAGGGATTGCCACCAAAAAAGGAATAAAACTAGTAAAAGTACATATCAAAGGCTCGACTTGGCTGCCGTCAATGGCTCATGTACGCTATGAATTGCCTTGGGGAAACGACAAACAAACGGGGTTTTCGGGTACATTAAGCAAATTCAAAGACCGAGGTACAATGCTACCCGTTGGCACAAAAGTATATCAGTGTAGTGATAAGTTTTGGGATAGCGGCGCCAAATTTACAGAGAAACTTGTGCTGACGGTTAATGACAAAAACGGCGATTTAACCGCCATAATGGATTAAATTGACTTTAGGAGCTGTAAGCAATAGGTTATAAGCTATAAGCAATAGGCAGTAGGCTATAAGCAATAAGCAATAGGCTATAAGCAATAGGCAATAAGCTATAAACCGCCTAAAGCCTACCGCCTAAAGCCTACCGCCTAAAGACAAGGTATCAAATATCATAAAGCATTTTAACTCCCCAAACATGAAAAAGCAAACAACAATCATTTTTACAATAGGTATTTTTTTAGCTTCGTTTACTGCTGGCTTTGCCCAAGACAAAATCGAAAAAACAATAACTTTCAAGTTCAAGAATAACAGTATTTTGCCACATAAATATACCTTTATTACTTATGCTCCAAACCAAAAAGGCAATGGTACTTTTGGCGATGTGTTTGTTCCGTTTGGAACGAAAGAGTTTAATGTTAAAATTGGAACAAAAATTTATTTAGCCAAACGAAAACAAGTAAGAACCGTTATGGGCGGTGGTGTTTTAACGGGTGAGCCTTTTTATGTTGCCAAACCAGAAGACGATGGAAAAATTATTAAGTTGAGAAGGTAGGTGGTTGTTGCATTCGGCCTCTTTAAAGTCTTTTTCCTGACAGTACCTTTATCAAATCATTTTAAAAATCGGTTCTTTTATGATTCATACGAGATTTAAAAAAAGCCACTAAGCCACGAAGTCTCTAAGTTATTGAAATTGAACAATTAATCTCTTGGTGTCTTTGAGACTTGGTGGCTTAAAATGGATTCCCGTACAAATTATAGTCGAACCCAAAAATTAGGTTTTAACCATGCAAATCCATTTATCTTATTATTCTGTTCCGCTTTGGTTTGGGTTTATCCAAGCATGGATTTATGCCATTTTGTTGTGGAAACGAGCTAGGCAAAATAACCGCCTTTCAGATTTTTTATTGGGTATGGTTTTGGTGGGTATGGCCTTTAATATTTGGGAATATATGCTAGGGTTTTCGGGTATTGAAATCCTTTGGAAACAACTAAATTTCTTTCCACGAACCTTGGGATTTGCCTTTGCACCGCTTTGTTATTTCTATTTCAAAAGCCAAATAGACAAAAATTTTAGGTTTTCAAAACATGATATTTTCAATTTTCTCCCCTTTATTATTCACACGGTTTACCACGTTGGGGTTTTTAGTATGGGCCAAGATTTTGTGAAAACGGTCGAAAAAAATTTTCACTGGCCTTTGTATATTCCATATATTGAATCTTGCGGAGAAATGCTTCTGGACGGTTATTATATCTATAAATGTTTGAAGCTATATCGGCAATATCGTAGCTGGACTAAAACCCAATTCTCTGATATAGAGATGGTTAGTTTCAAATGGTTTCGTAATTTTTTGATAGTTTTGGTATTAACCTTTGTGGTTTATCTCCTAAAAATGTTAATCGACCGCCTCTATGACCTTGATTTTAAGCAAGATTGGTGGGATAATTTGATAGGTGTTGCCTTGATTTACTATGTGTCTATAACGGGGTATGCCCAAGCACAACCAACAACGGGGCTGATTTTTAAGGAAGAAGAATACAAACCCGAAAATATTCAAAAAGAAAAGTTTAATGAGGAGGAATTAGAGATTTGGAAAGTAAAAATTTTGAAACTCATGCAAGACGAAAAGCTATACCTCCAACCCGAACTTAACCTTTCAGACATTGCCAATCGCCTAAAAACCAATATTTCGGTGCTTTCGGGCGTGGTAAACAATGCCTTTGGGAAGAATTTTAATGACTTCGTAAACGAATACCGAGTAAAAGAATTTCAAGAACGAATCCAATTGCCTGAAAACAAAAATATTACCCTTTTGGGCATTGCCTTCGACTGCGGTTTTAATTCAAAAGCAACTTTCAATCGTTCGTTCAAGAAATTTACAGGCAAAGCCCCCAAAGAATTTTTGGAGGCCTAATCCGTTTTTTGGTCAAATCCTAATCACTGCCCTCTGTATTTAGAACCCTCCAAAATTTGTTGGGCTTTGGCGTTGTTCATCAGCGTATTCAAGGCCATGTTGGGTTGGTTTTCTAGGTATTTTCTTACAATCTTCCAACCTAGCCATCGGCCAATACTTCCTGGGCAACGGGGGCCAATGGCAGGCGTTTTGGGGGCATCGCCAATGTATTTTTTCTTGCTAAATTCATCTGTTTTATAGAGCAATTGTTCGTCTATAAAATGCCCCCAAATCAAATCTTGAGCGGTTTCGGTTTCGTTTAGCTCAACGCCACTATACCCAATAATCAAGCTATCGGGCGTATTAGGCAACATTTGATGCACAAATTCATAGCTTTTTCCATAAAAAATCATATCTGCCAAAAGGCTCTGGTCTTCTAAATTACTGGTATTGTATTTGGCCGATAGTAAGGTCATTATTTGCGGTAATAAGTATTCGGGGGCGTATCTATGTAGCTGATACTGATATATTTGAGGTCTGAATTTAGCTTTTGGCCCTCCAAAAAAATCAAGCCCAATCACTATCAAACTATCCGAAACATATAAATCGCTACTCGTAAAACCCGTAAACATCGTACAAACACGAGGGGGCTTAAAACTAGGGTATTGGCTTTTGATACGCCCAAAGGCTTGGCCAAGCTGTTGCTCCAAAGCCCCGAAATCATAAAGCGAATCTATCTGTTGATGAAAGTTTTGGAGGGCGGTATTGTTGGTTAAATCCAAAAGCATTGTGCTGATTGCCAGTTGATTACCAAACTGTTGTTCGGGGAAATAGGTAGAAATAACCGAGCGGTTTTGGTGAATAAAATCTTTTATGTCATCTTTACTATGGCAAGCCAACAAGAGGGTGTCTAGCCTAACGATGGGCGTGGAAATGGCCAAAGCCGAATTGTTATTAAGAACTTTTGTTTTGTCTTGCGAATCCGAACAAGTGTAAAGCAATGAAGAAACCAATAATAATACGCTAATTTTCAGAACTTTAATCATTTTTGGTACGAGATTTGAGGGGGATTGTTGTGAATATACGATGAGTGATGAATAATACGTTTGTAAATATAAGAATCGGTGCTTTTATTTATTATAAATACCGATAACGACTTCTGTAAAACAACAAAAAACTATTTATTGAACAACGAAAAAGCCGAATCAACTAATATGAAAAAATCTACTTTACTAGTCTTTATCCTTTTTCTGTTTGGTTTAGTGCCAAGTTTAAAAGCCCAGTATGTGCCAGGCCGTGGCCGAGTGCCCAACTACAACCAACCCAAAAATTACAGTACGCCTTATCAGCCAACTTCGCCAGGAAGAGGGCAATATTACAACAATAGCCCTAGTTTTTTGCAATTATATAAAGTACAGATGGGCTTTAGACTAGCCCCTGCTTTTACTACTAATTATGTGGACGGAGTTAATAAGTATAACGGATTTTTGTCAGAGGGTTTGTCGCTCCAACTAAGTACTGGGCCTTTTGCCGATTTGTTTTTTTCCGAAAAATATGCCTTCTGTACGGGGCTTTATTATACTGTAAAACACGTTGGACTAAGAATCCCAGCCGTTTTTGCTGACGAAATCGCCAAGGCCAATACACCTATTGGCGTTAGCTCGCCTGTGGCTATTGATAGGGTTTCGGCTTATAATCTCCAGTATTTGCAAGTGCCACTTACCTTCAAACTGTTCAGCAACGAAATCTATAATCAGGCACGTTTGTATATTCAGTTTGGTGGAATTGCCGAGCTTAAAATTGCCGAAAAACCCCTCGAACGTTCACGAAACGCTCTATATTTGTTCGATAAAGCCGCTGGCCGAACTTCTTCTTTCAACACGGGCGATGTCAGTTTAGTATTAGCCATAGGGGGCGAGATTCCGCTAGGCAATAACGACTATGCCTTTATGGGTTTTTATTATAACCGTGGGCTAACCGAGGTTGCCAAAGACAAGGACTTGATTATCAAAAATAGTCTTTTTGGCCTAGAAATGGGCTTGAAGTTTTAAGAAACTTGGGTTTGGGTTGAGGGGTTTTATTTGGTTAAGGGTTAAAAGGTCTTTTCCGTGGTTGGTGGCTTACCAAACATCTTTGCGAAAGCAATATTCTTAGACAAATCTCTGTGTTAAAAGGTTGAGGGTCAAGGGTTAAAGGGTTGGAAATTGAGGGTTGTGTCTTGTCGAAATTAGTTTGCTTATCTTATTTCCCCCATAAATAAACATAAAAAAACTGGCCTGTCGCTATTGCAACAGGCCAGTTTTTTTATGGGAGAGATTCCCGTTTCAAATCAAAGATCTTTGCTATTATTTAGATTGCTTTTGCCACGGCTATATACAAAATAAACAATGATGCCAAGGGTACTCCAAATCAAGAAAGCGATTTTTGTATCGTGGCGTGTTTGGGTCATCAGGGCAATGTTAAACAAAACACCCATTGGAGCAACAAAGTGGATAAAAGGTGCTCTGTAAGGCCGCTCGATGTCGGGCTTTTGGTAGCGTAATAACAACACCGCCCCTGAAATCATGGCAAAGGCTAGGAGTGTACCCATAGAACACATTTCTGAAACTTTGTCGATGGGCGTAACCGCCGATACAAGAGAAACGATAAGCCCCACGAGTAGGGTACTTTTCCAAGGTGTTTTGTATTCTTGATGAATCGTTTTGAAAAATCCTGGCAAAAGGCCGTCTTTGGCCATTCCCAAGAAAATACGAGTTTGACCCAGCATCATTACCAACATTACTGATGTAAGGCCCGCCACTGCGGCAATGGTTATGATAAATACCGCCCAAGGCAAGCCAGCATCGGCAAAAGCCGCAGCCACAGGGGCTTGTATGTCTAGGGTGTCGTATTTTACCATACCTGTCAGAACCAACGAAACCAAAATATATAACACCGTACAAACAATCAGGGAAGCGATGATGGCAAAAGGTACGTCTTTGCGTGGATTGATGGCCTCGCCCGCTTGGGTAGAAACGGCATCAAAACCGATATAAGCAAAGAAAACAATGGTGGCGGCGGTTCTAACACCTGCCCAACCAAAATGCTCTACGCCTTTGGCATCAACCACAACCTCGGGTATAAAAGGTGTCCAGTTTTCTACATTGATATAAAACGCCCCTACAAAAATTACAAACAAAACCACCGCCAACTTTACAACAACGATAATATTATTAGCCTTCGACGACTCTTGGATACCTCTTACCAGGATAGTAGTTACCAACCAAGTAATCACAAAAGCCCCAAGATTAAAAGCGGGTACGTAGCCCTCAACCCCCATTTTTTCGGCGGCTGTGAAAGGGTCGTTCATTAGCTGAACGGGTAAATCTATTCCAAAAAGATGGACGAGTTTATTAAAATATCCTGACCAACTTACGGCTACGGTCGTGGCTCCCATCATGTATTCCAAGATAAGGTTCCAGCCAATGAGCCAAGCAAAAATTTCGCCCACAGTGCCATAAGAATAGGCATAGGCCGACCCCTCGACAGGAAGAATAGAAGAAAATTCGGCATAACACAACGAGGCAAACGTACAGCCAATGGCTGCAATAATAAAGGCAACAGCCAAAGCTGGGCCAGCGTGGTCGTGGGCGGCAATGCCCGTGAGTGTAAAGATACCGCCACCAATAATAGCCCCAATGCCTAGGGAGGTTAGTCCCCATTTGGTTAATACTCTTTTTAATTCAGATTTTTTCATGTCGGCTTCGTAGGCCGCCATCGGTTTTTTTCGCCAGATACTGTTATTCATAAATCGAATTTTTTAGATGATAATTTTGTGGAATAGCTTTTTAGATAGATTAAATTTCGTAAAAACGTAGCAATATAGCTAATTATTTGGCTATTCAAAACAGATACTGATTCTAAAAATACAATCATAAGCCTATAAAAACACTAGCAAAAAGCCTAAATTTTGATGTATATTGCTTTGTCAAATTATTTATGTAGCCCAAAATCCCATGCGTGAAGTAACATTTATAGAACAAAATGCCCAAAAATGGCAAGAATGCGAGGAAGATACTCAAGTAAACGACCCCGATGTATTATCAGAACGGTTTATAGAATTGACCGATGATTTATCCTACTCCCGTACTTTTTATGCAGGCTATCCCGTTACCCAATATCTTAATAACCTGACGGCTAGTTTTCATCAAAAAATTTATCGAAACAAAAAAGAAAAAGAAAACCGATTTATCAGTTTTTGGCAAAAAGAACTACCCCATGCTTTCTACAAATCTCACCCACAGTTGTTTTATGCCTTTGTTATTTTTGTGATAGGGGTAAGTATCGGTGTGGTTTCTACGATATACGATGATACTTTTGTGAGGCTCATTTTGGGCGATGGCTATGTAAATACCACTCTCGAAAACATCAAAAACGGAGACCCACTTGCCATTTACAAATCTAATGGCCAAGCCGAAATGTTTTTGGGTATAACCATCAACAACATCAAGGTATCTTTTATGGCTTTTGTTTATGGGCTGTTTTTTTCGGTGGGTACTTTCTATGTTTTGTTTTCTAATGGCGTAATGTTGGGGGCTTTCCAATGTTTTTTTTATCAAAAAGGGCTTTTATTAACCTCCGTTCTTACGATATGGATACACGGCACTTTAGAAATCTCGGCCATTATTATTGCAGGCTGTGCGGGGCTAGTGTTGGGTAATAGTTTGGTGTTTCCCAAAACGTTTTCTAGGTTAGCATCTTTTAAAATGGGAGCAAAACAAGGCATAAAAATCATTATTGGCCTTGTGCCTGTTTTTATCATGGCTGGTTTTCTCGAAAGTTTTGTAACTCGCCTATCCCTACACCCAATAGTCAGTAGCCTTATTATTGGCAATTCGGCTGTGTTTATTGTTTGGTATTTTGTGATATATCCAAGACAATTAAACCAGAAAAAAACATGAAAATCGTTTTATGAATTGTAGCCTTTTAATAGCTTCTGGCAATTGTTTCCGTGGCTGTTGGCTCACCAAACACCTTTGCGAAAGTAATTTTTAAAAATGTCAAGTACTCAGGCTGATTATCATCTAGCGTTTACTTTGTACTAATTCTGTCTAAAATCTATCAAAAAAATATTTATGAAAAAGTCTTTACTCTTCCTTTTTTGTTTGTTCGTTCTCGTTCATTTTGGCCAAGCCCAATTCAAAAAAATAACTAAAAATACGCCCACCCAAGACGTTGCTAAATTGATTGGGGCGGGTGTTACTGATAACACCAGGCTTCAAAATAATCCCCAAACGTTAAGAGCCGAAGCCTCTGTTTTGCGAGATATTAACAGTAAAATATCAGACCTTCGCATCACAAGAGATACAGACGGTACGCCACTTTTTATTCAAGGGAAACTACGAGACAAAAACCCAACGGCAAGGCAAACGCCTGAAAGTCAAGCTAAAAACTATTTGAATGGTCTCAAAAGCGTTCTCAATATCAAAAACCCCGAAGAAGAATTTTTACTAAAAAATGACCATAGCGACGAACTTGGCCAAAGGCATATACTGATGCAACAAAGCCACAAAGGCTTACCAGTGTATGGGGCGGAGGTTATGCTACATACGGGCAATGATGGCGAAATCGAAGCCATGAACGGGCGGTTTTATCCAAGTTCAAACATTGAGGACATTAGCCCTAAAATTTCAGAAAATCAAGTAGCCAATCTTATCAAGAAAGACATTGGCCAACACGCCATTGTGAGAATGATGGGTGGTTTAGAAAAGAAAATCTTGAACTACGACCAGCCCCAAGCCAGCCTTATAATCTATCACCCAAACCAAGACCCCAAAGCCGAACGATTGGCTTGGCAGGTGATGATTCGACCCAATTTTATAGAAAGATGGCAATACATTGTAGATGCCAACACGGGCGAAATTTTATTGAAATATAACCACACTTGTGCCATAGACGGCCCCGCCAAAGCTACCGCCACCGACCTCAATGGTATCCAACGCAGTATAGATACTTATAGCTATAATAATAAGTTTTATTTGATGGACGCCAGTCGCACCGACCCCCAAGGAAGGGGCATTTTTAAGCCCTCAATTTCTAAAATGCCTGATGACCCCATCGGTGTTTTATGGACGATAGATGCTAGTAATTCATCGGTTAATGACATGACTTACAGGCAATTAACTACCACAAATAACGTATGGAATAGCCCAACGGCCGTATCAGCACACTATAACGGGGCAGTGGCTTACGAGTATTTCAAGACCAAACATGGCCGAATTTCTCTTAATGGCAAAGGCGGTACGATTACGTCCATTATCAACATTACTGACGAAACAGGCAAGGGCTTTGATAACGCCTTTTGGAATGGCGAGTTTATGGGTTATGGCAATGGCAAAGATGCTTTCAAACCTTTGGCGGGCGGCCTAGACGTTGCAGGCCACGAAATGACCCACGGCGTAGTGGAAAATTCGGCTAATTTGGAATACAACGGCCAGTCGGGGGCAATTAACGAATCAATGGCCGATATTTTTGGCGTAATGATAGACCGCAATAACTGGACTATTGGCGAGGCCGTTGTAAAAATAGGGGCTTTTCCGTCGGGAGCATTGCGAGACATGGCCAATCCAAACAATGGCGGCTCTTCGCTCCGTGATGCAGGTTATCAGCCACGCACCATGAACCAATATTATACAGGCTCGATGGATAATTATGGCGTACACATCAACTCTGGGATTCCTAATTATGCCTTTTTCTTATTTGCTAATAATGGCTCGGTGGGTAAAGACAAAGCCGAAAAAGTATATTATCGGGCCTTGACTACCTATCTTACCAAAACCTCGAAATTCTTGAATCTGAGGTTGGCTGTTCTCAAATCTTGTCAGGATTTATACGGCAATGGGGCCGAAGCCACCGCCGCTCAACAGGCTTTTGATGCCGTCGGAATTG
>JAYWHL010000280.1:0-3278 GCA_043777715.1 Cytophagaceae bacterium
GAAAGAGCCTCGGCAACAACCGATACGATGTGTTGTTGATGGGCCCGAGAGGCGAGTTCGGGAACAACCCCACCATATTTTTGATGAATGAGCTGCGTGGCAACAACATTGGAACGAATTTTGCCGTTCTCAATCACAGCAGCCGAACTTTCATCACAAGACGATTCGATGGCAAGAATAATGGTTTCTGACATATTTTGGCGTTAGGTAATTGAATATTTTTTAAGAAGAAACTCGTTGGACGTAGAGTAACAGGAAATAAATATTCACACCATTTTAGTTAATAATTGATTGATATACAGTGAATTATTAGTATGAATTAGGGGTTGAAAAGCCCATAGGGCTGATACTTTGGTAGAAAAATACCAAATATGAACCTGCAAAGCCCCATCGGGGCGACATTTACAATCAAAATACCGCCCCGATGGGGCTTTGGAACATTATAGGCATCATTTTTTACCAAAATTACGCCTCTCTGAGGCTAAAATGCAATTTCAACCATTACTCGAATTATCAATCAAAAATTCATAGTTCTTCATTCCCTAAACTGATTCCCAACACTCGAAAGCCAACAAAATTACACATTTTCTGAATGAAAAAACTCATCATAGATTTTGGCAAGTTCTTATTCCGTACCTTTTTGGTACTGATGTTGGGGCTTGGCTTGTTGGTGTTGGGACTTAAATTTCCGAAAGTACAAACCGTTTTAGTTCAAAAAGTCTCGGCCTATCTTTCTCAAAAACTAGGCACTGAGGTTAGCGTTGGGGGCGTAAACCTTAGCTGGTTCGATGCCCTCGTACTCGACGACGTTTCGGTAAAAGACCATCATCAAGCGGCTATGATTTTGGTAAAAAAACTAGAAGTAAACTTCAAATTAAGTGCCATTACCGACACCAACAAAATAACAATAGACCACCTGCACCTAACCCAGCCCAAGGTGCAATTGATTCAGTATAAAAACGAGAAAACCCTCAATATCAATGAGTTCATAGACCGTGTTGCACATTTACTAGAAAGTAAAACGCCCAAAGCACCTACTAAATCTAAGCCTTTTGTGATTGACGAAGCCGATATTGAAGATGGTACTTTTAGCCTAGATTACAAAGCCGACCCTTATTTGAACCAAGCAGGATTGTTTGAATACAACCACTTTACACTAGATAAAATCTATGGCCAAGTCCTAGAGTTGAGTGTCATAAATGGCGTTTTGGCCATAGCCGTAGAGGGTTTAAAATGCAGGGACAAGGCCAGCAACCTAGCAATCAAGGAGTTGAATACCGTATTTACTTATGGCGATAAAGAAATGCGGTTCGACAAATTATATGCCCACATCAACAATTCTAAAATTAGGAATTTTTTGACGTTCAAGTATAATTCGACAAACGATTTTTCTGATTTTAACCGAAAGGTAAGAATGGAGGCAAATTTTGATAGCAGCACCATCAACACTGATGATATTGCCCGTTTTGCCGCTCCGATGCGACAGTTCAAGGACAGTTACAGCCTAGACGGGAAATTTGAAGGAACGGTACAGGATTTTAAGCTACAAAAATCTAAAGTTTATTTTGGCAAAAATAGTCGGCTCACAGGCGATTTTTCTTTCAAAGGTTTACCCAATGTCGAAAAAACCCTCATGGATTTTAAAATGCAAAAAACTAGTATCAACGCCAAGGATTTGGAGCAATATGTAGGAACAAAAGTGGCCAAACCCATCACGAAATTTGGGACAATTTTATTGACAGGTACTTTTAATGGGCTTTACAATAATTTTGTAACCAAGGTAAACTACAAAACGGCGTTGGGCGATGTTTTTGCAGATTTAGATATGAAAATCACGCCAAACCTTGATAATTCTACCTATCAGGGTAACCTCGATTTGATAGATTTTGACCTTGGTAAATTGATAGATAACAAAGCCTTACTTCAAAAAATAGCCATTTCTGGAAAAATAGTTGGCCAAGGTTTTGACATCAACAAAGCCACCTTAAACCTCAATGCCGACATAGAACACGTGGGCGTTGATGGCTATGATTACGATAATATTTATGTAAATGGCCAATTACAAAAAGGGCTTTTTGATGGCAAAGTGAGCATAAAAGATACCAACTTGGTGTTTGACGCCATTGGCCGAATAGACCTCCGCAATAACCTCAACCGCTTTGATATAGAAGGGAAATTAACCAAATCGAACCTCAAACCCTTACATTTTACTGATAAAGAAACTACCCTTCAAAGCGAACTTAGCTTGCACTTTGACGGCCTAGACATTGACAAAATTAAAGGTACTGGTAAGTTTAGGAATACTTTCTTGATTGAGGGCGAAAACCGCCTTTCCATAGACTCTATGTACGTTTATTCTTTTATTTCGAGCCGAGATTCGAGCCGTTCGTTGGGGGTAAATTCCACAATATTAGATGCTTATGCCACAGGAAAGTTTAGCCTTAGCCAAGCCATTCTAAACCTAAGCGAGGTATTTAACGAATATAAACTTTACTTTTTTGATAACGAAGAAAACCGCAAGGCTTATTATGCCCGCAAGATGTTTACACCCATCAGCAGCTATGCCATTGATTATCGCTGTACGATAAAAGACGCCCTGCCGCTGATGCGTTATTTGTATAAAGACGGTTACATATCGCCACAAACCAAACTAGAAGGCTCGTTTAGGGTAGGCAATACCACAAGGCTAGATTTGGTAGCAAAAACAGATACTATAAAACTAGGGGCTTATCAGTTTTATGGCACAGATATAGAAATAAACACCTCTAAATTTGCGAATAGCCCCGAGGTTTTAGCATCGACCTATATCAAATCTAAACAACAGAAAATCAGTGCCTTAGCTCCTACCGAAAACCTGAGTATAGAAGCTATTTGGGACCTTGACCGTATTGCTTTTAATGGTAGTTTGGCTCAAATAAAAAGTAACAATACCGCCAGTTTGGACGGAGATTTGAAATTTGTACCCAAGGGTATCGAACTCCAGTTTGGCCGTTCAAAGTTCCATATTCTAGATGGAGACTGGCTCTTTAATCCTCAAAATCAGATAAGTATTTCGGGGAATGAAGTGATGGTAAATAACCTTTTTGTAAAAAATGGAGAACAACAAATTGGCATAAATGGCTTGGTATCAGCCGACTCAAGCCAAACGCTAAAATTAGAAACCACCAATTTTAAACTCCAAAACTTAGCACCTATACTAGAAATAGACCTTAACGGTACCGTAAACGGTTCTGCATTGTTAAGAGATTTGTACAAAAATGTAAATCTTGATGGTAATT
>JAYWHL010000281.1:0-3274 GCA_043777715.1 Cytophagaceae bacterium
TCTTTTTTATATACAGATTTACCATATTTATCTCTTTCTCTATCTTGTAAAATTTGGTCGAGATTTGTTGTTGTCGAATAATTCGTGTAGAGCGTATTGAACTTAAAGTCTTGTGTTTTAGAATAAAAGAAAATTACTTGATGAGTATTTAGGAGTCCTTTTTTTGAATTAGACCATCTTTTGTATGACCATACAATTTCACTTTGGAAGTTCTCTCGCCCAAAAACCTTGTCCATTACAACTCTAATATTATGTGATGCCGTTTTGTCGCAATGCAAAAATACACTTCCTGTATTTTTCAAAACTCTTTTTGATTGTTCCAAAACATTTTCAATAAGTTCTAAATACGTTTCAAGAGAACTATATTTATCATCAAACTCATAAATTTTGGAATTGTCTTTATTCGTAAGCCTGTGTTTGCGTTGAGTAAAAAAAGGGGGGTCAAAATAAATCAAGTCAACTTTGTTAGCTTCAATTTCTTTGAGTTTTTCAGTACAGTTTCCCTGATAAATTTTATTAGTTTCCATTTTTGAGAGCCTCCACTCGGGGAGTCCTTTCGTTAGCAATCTGTGTCAAAATAGCTTTTAGGTCAATGCCTGAATACGTTTTTAAATATTCCCAAGCATCATTACCGCCATAGTACTCGCCTTCTATACCTGCATAAAGTGTTTTTAATGTTTCTTGAATCCGAATAGCTTGGTCTCTTTAAGGATAATAGAACATTATCCTTATGGGCTTGTAGCCGTGTTTTCTGATTGCTTTAACGCTAGTATGTTCTTTGGTTATATGGTCTCCGTCTGTGGTTGCATCACGCCACTTAACCTCTATTGCATCATTATCGTTCAAAAAATCAATTTCAAATGTTTTTGGTCGTTGTCCTATTGTGTTTTCTACTTTAGTTTTTATCCCATCAGGAAATTTATAATTCAAACATAAAGTTGCTGCTTCTTCAAGGAATGACCCTGCATATTTGTAAAGGAATCGTCCTGTATTTTGATATTGGTCAATAAGTTGTCCTTCTTGTAAAGAAATACCCAAAATACGATAAATAAGATAATGCGAATTATCGTCGGCTTTCATCTCTTCTGTTCTTGCTACGATTTTTGCTTTCAAGTTTACAGCATAAACCTCAGCTAACTTCTTAATATTTTCTATTAATTCGTCCATTCGTTTGGCTAATATCAATTGTTCCACAAGTTACGAAATTTTGTTTGGTTCATATTAATCATATATACCGTATTGCTTGGATAAGAGGTGTATCATAAAACTGCAACTTGGCAGGCATAGGCTTACTTAATTGCTATCTGTACCCAAAATTATGAACGCTATTTTGATAAAAAAAGATAAGAACGAAGGCTAGATTTAGCCCAAAATTTGAAATCTGATGGATTAACCGTAATATTGAAACTTGTTTTAAATCTAAATTCAGTTTTTTGTAGCTAGTTAGGTTATTCAAGGAAAATATAGCAATAATAAAAGACGAAAGACTAAGTTCGGCTTCTTGACCGTTTTTAGAAAATATAGCCCAATAAATTCCATCGTCTGATTTAATTAATCATTTTCAAAACTGTTTCTGTTGAAATATCGTTATAAATAATGAGTAATCCAGTAAATACAGAAAACCAAAGAACTACTCGCTTCAAAAAAATGAAGTCATTCGACATTCCCGAATTTTACAAAAGTCCGATGATTGGGGCAATCAAGGAGATTCGACGCCAAAAAGACAAACTCAAAAAAGATTTTAGCCCCACTTTGCTAGATTTTGGCCCTGTGAGGTTTCACATATCCCGACATTTTGGTTTTTGTTATGGTGTAGAAAACGCTGTGGAGATAGCCTACAAAACCCTCAACGAAAACCCTGATAAGAGGATATATTTGTTGAGTGAGATGATTCATAATCCAGACGTAAACCGAGATTTATTGAGCCGTGGGGTAAAATTTATGATGGACACGGCTGGTAATCAGCTTATTGCGTGGAACGAACTCAATGCTAATGATATTGTAATTGTTCCTGCGTTTGGTACTACGCTCGAAATCCAAAAACAATTGTCGGCCATTGGAATAGATGCCTATAAGTATGACACCACTTGCCCCTTTGTAGAGAAAGTATGGAACCGTGCCATGGCCATTGGCCAAAAATCATATACGATTGTAATACACGGCAAACCAAGCCACGAAGAAACCCGTGCTACTTTTAGTCATTCTAAAGAAAACGCACCTACTATTGTGCTTCGTAACATTAAAGAAGCCCAAGCCCTAGACAAATACATAACGGGCCAAAAAAGCCAAGAAGAATTTTTAATAGAATTTGAAGGACAGTTTTCAGAAGGTTTTGACATAACCCGTGACCTTCAGAGAATTGGGGTAGTAAATCAAACTACGATGCTGGCCTCTGATACGCAAGACATCGCCGACCACCTCCGAAGAGTGATGATTGCCCAGTTTAGACCCGTAGTAATAACAGACCGCTTTGCAGATACCCGTGATACGCTTTGTTATGCCACCAACGACAATCAAAGTGCCACCTACGGGCTACTGGAAACAAAAGCAGACCTTGCCATTGTGGCTGGGGGCTATAATAGTTCTAATACATCGCATTTGGTGGAATTATGCGAGGCCAAATTGCCTACTTATTTTATAGAATCAGAAGCTAAGATACTAGCCAGCAACCTCATACGCCATTACGATTTCCATAGCAAAGAAGAAATTACAACCCAAGACTTTTTGCCCAGTCATCGACCCATAGACATTATGCTTACTTGTGGTGCTTCTTGCCCAGATGCCGTGGTAGAAGGTATTTTGAATAAATTGCTTTCTTATTTTGAGAACCCCCTTAGCAAAGAAGAAGTACTGGCAGGGCTTCAAGGATAAGTTTTATAAGCACTAAAAGGCGATCTTAATTAACATTTCGATTTGACAATGAACAAAAAACTAATTCGATTTGACTGGGCAGTAAAAAAATTGCTACGAAATAAAGCTAATTTTGGCGTTTTAGAGGGATTTTTAAGCGAGTTACTCTTTGACGACATTCGTATCGAAAAAATATTGGAAAGCGAGGGAAATCAGGAGACCGAAGACGATAAGTTTAACCGTGTGGATATTCTTACTCAAAACGCTAAGAATGAGATAATTATCATCGAAATTCAAAATACCTACGAAATAGATTATTTCCAAAGAATGGCTTTTGGTGCGTCAAAGGCATTGACAGAAAATTTTAATTTAGGACAAGAATATGTTGAAATCAAAAAGATAATTTCGATAAATATTGTTTATT
>JAYWHL010000282.1:0-3269 GCA_043777715.1 Cytophagaceae bacterium
GAATATAGCCGTTTGGCATTTGACGAATACGACAAAAAACAAACTTTCACAGCCGAAAATTTTAACGGAATACCTACTTTTTTGTATAGAAATGCCCTAGGTACGGCCATTATTCCTAATCAAAGTTTAGCTACAAGACCACAGTTAGGGAGTGTCTTGCAAATAGAAACCAACGAACCGATTAGTTCAGCTTTTTTGAGGGCAAACGTTGGTATAAAATATGACATAGCAAACAAAAACCTACGGATTGGCTCAATGAATCCCCTAAAAATGACCTTCTACGGGCTTTATTGTGCAAATATTAGTTTGCCATTTAATCAAGAAACCCACTTGGACGTATTTCAACAAAATCAATCGGGTAAAAGATTTAGCCTTACCGAAGTCAAAAATCAACAACCGTATTTGCGGCTAGACCTTGGCTTTGGTTTGGCCTTTGATTCTTACAAACACATTGGTTTTTTTATAGAACCTTCTTATTCTCAATCGCTTACGAGTTTGGTTCGAGATATGCCCATCGAAACTTTTATGAAATCGTTAGGATTAAAAATCGGCTTAAATTGGAGAATTAAGCAATTATAGATTAAATGGGTTAGTAGCTATTAGCCATAAGCTATTGGCTTGAAATACAGAAGATTACAAGTTTTGAAACACCGATTGTTTTCTACCAAGTAGATAGCGTATTAAATTGAAAAATAAAGGTTCAATTACAACTTACACGACATTGAAAAAGCCACTAAGACACGAAGTCGCCAAGTTATTGAAATTGAACAGTTAATTTCTTGGTGTCTTTGAGACTTGGTGGTTTAAAATGAATTTCCGTACAAATTATAGAAAAACCAACATAAATTAAAAAAACAAGACCTTAACACAACCATTTTGTGCCGTATTTTATCTTATCATCAAACAGTATTCAAAAAATAAAGCATGAGAAAACTTTACTCGTTTTTATAATTTTTCAAATCAGGTGTTCAGCACGAATACCACAAACCACAGTCAAAAAAATGAGACAATTTAAAATGTTAATGTTAGTAGGAAGCGTTTTTATGTTTGGCACACTCAAAGCCCAAGACGTAGCACCACAGCCGCCAGTGGCCGAAACAAAGAAAGTAGAAGTTAAGAATGATGATAAAATGAAGACTTTGTTTTCGGGTCTAAACTCTCCAAAATCTAAATTACGCTACATTGGACTTTCATTTCAACCCGAAGCCATGGCTACAAAATTAGCAAGCGAGGGTACAGGCATAGCTGGCGGAACGGCCATGTTGCACCTTAACCGAAAATGGGGAATTGGGTTAAGTGGATATAGCAACGACCGCAGATTTGCCCCAAAGGCTTTGAGTAGCACAAATGCTTTGGCTTTGAATACTGCCTTTGGAGGGTTAAAACTAGAATATACCCCCAACCCAAATGCTTTGATTCACGTTTCTTTTCCTTTGTTGATAGGTGGCGGAATGGCACAGGTTGATTCATTAAAAAACCAAACTAGCAAAAACGGACGAGATGGAAGAGACAACTGGGGCCGTGGAAATAATAATTTCAGAAATAACGGCTCAAGTTTTTTTGTGGTTCAGCCAGGCATAAACATCGAGGCCAACGTTTTGAGATATGCAAAGGTTTTCGTAGGGGCAAGTTACAGAATAGTTGGTGGCGTTACCAAAGAAAACAGTACAACCACCAGTGTTTTGCCTAGCCCAACGGCCAGCCAATTGAGTGGCGTAAACCTAAACTTTGGAATGAAAGTTGGCCTGTTCGACTATGATTTACAAAGACCAAGAACTTCGAGAAAAGAAAAAAGAATGAAGAGAGGCAAAGCATAGCCACAAAAAAAATTGCACAAGGAAACTAATTTTCTTGTGCAATTTTTTCTAAAATCCAATAAAAAACTGTTATCAAAAGAATCTAAATCATCATAAAATGCAAAACTTAAATAGTCCAATCCTTCAAATAAAGTCATACCTCAACAAAACTTTTTTCTTACCTATCGAGAGCCTAAATCCTGACTATTCGTTTGGCAAATTAGGACTTAACTCCCTAGAAATCAATGAGGTAGTCGTACAATTAGAATATCAAAACCATGTTAATATTCCCGATATAGACTTGGTTAAAGTACGCACCATTGCTGATTTAGCTAATTTGGTTAGCTCCCAACAAGTAATATATTCTTAAAATTTACCAAAAACCGTCTTTTAATCTTTGTGTGATGTAGCATCTTTTTTGCAACAATCTTCTAGGCCATTATATGCTTTTGTGTTTGCTACTAAATCATCGGCATCATAGCCACTCATTGTAATATTTTTCTTGATTTTAATCAAATTCGTTTTCTTGGGATTGTACTTTATTGTTACAATCTTGGAATCTACATCAAGGTCGGACGAGGCTATTCCTTTTTCAAAGGCTAGGTTGCGTTCAATCGTCTTTTTGCACATTCCACAAATAGCCGAAGTCTTGATTTTTACAGTTTCTAATACAGGTTTGTCGTTAGAGAATCCACTTTTGCTGATAAAAAGTAAGAAAAGCAATACTAAATTTTTCATGTTGTTTGTTTTTATTTGTTAGTTAATTGATTTTGAGGAAGATACACTTCAATATTTCCTTTGACTTCTATGCCAGTCAAAGCACCAACTAAAGCTGGTTTTTGGGTTTCGGTTACTGCATAAACGGTATATTTTGATTTTTGGTTTGTGGAAATATTAATTTCTGATGGCCACAAAAAGCCTAGTAATAAAATTCCAGTATCGGTTTCGTGTAATAAATGGGCATATTGATTATAAAACATCGGCTCAAAAGCCTCGTCTTTAGGCCAATCTATTACCTGATAATCTATGTTATTGATATGCAATCGGAGCATAAAAACAAAAGGCTCTTGTTTTGGTAAGCCTTGGCTTTGAGCATAGCTTTCTATAAAGGCCACTAATTGTTCTAAACTATCAATCTGAGCCGTTACGTTTCCAATCTTCCAACTCAAAACGTTTGTATAAACAAAATTGGATACGCTTTTGTGGGCAATGGTATCTGTTTTTAGAAAAGTGTTCAAAACCGTTGTTTTGAGAAACTTCCCGTCCAAAACAACAAAATTTCCTTTCAAACCTTCCGCAACGCCAAGTCCAAAAAGATGATTTTTATTGATGGTTTCTATCGAAAAACGCTCAAAAAACCTATTACTATCCAATTGAGAAGGGTTTTGACCTAACTGCATAATTTTTTGAGAAAATCCAGTATTGGAAAAACAAAAAATGAGGCAGGAAAACACAAAAGTTTTCAATGAGAGT
>JAYWHL010000283.1:0-25001 GCA_043777715.1 Cytophagaceae bacterium
GTTTCTGACAACCCCGTGCATCAACGATTGTTGTATCCTTATACCCAAGCTGCCCTTATGGTGGGGGGCAATGTGCTAGAAATTGGCTGTGGGGCTGGCCGTGGCGTTGAGGTGCTTAGTCCCGTAGTTAAAAAATATACGGGTATCGACAAAAACGAACCTTTGCTCACGGCCTTGGGCAAACAATATCCACAACATACTTTTATTGACCAGTTTATTCCGCCCCTCAAAGGCTGCGAAGACAATAGTTTTGATTATGTGATTACGTTTCAGGTAATCGAACACATCGAAAACGACCTTGAGTTTATCAAAGAAGCCCACAGGGTACTAAAACCTGGTGGACAGATGATTTTGACGACTGTAAACCGTAAGTTTTCGTTGAGCCGAAATCCTTGGCACGTTAGGGAATACCTTGCCCATGAGCTACAAGCATTGATACTCAAACACTTTGCTAGTGTGGACTGCAAGGGGATTCATGGCAACGACAAAGTGATGGAATATTATGAAGAAAACAAAAAAACGGTACAAAAAATTACCCGTTTCGATGTCCTAAATCTTCAATACCGCTTGCCTAGATGGCTACTGCAAATTCCTTATGATTTGGCCAATCGCCTTAATAGAAATATGTTGCAAAAATCAGATAGTCAGTTGGTTACGGGTATAACTTGGGAAGATTATTTTGTAAAAAACGACCCTACCGAAAGCCTAGATTTTTTCTATATTGCTACAAAATAAATTATGTCTGAGTACTGGAGTACTGGATAATTCCCACTTTCGCCTCATCCGTGCAACGCTTTTAAAAATGCCCCTTTTCCGTGGTTGGTGGCTCACCAAACACCTTTGCGAAAGCAATATTCTTAGACAAATCTCTTTATTATGCTATATTTTGTAAAATTGTCCAGCACTCAGAAATTATGGTAGAAAAAGCAGCTAATTTTCTGACTATCAAGCGAATATACGTTTTGTATGTGTTGGTATTTGTGGGGGTGGGTATCCAAAAATACCTTCAGGGCGGTTATAATAACTACTTGATGTTTACGATGCCCTTTGGCTGGATGCTCAAAGGCCAAAGTATGTACGATGTTCAAGTTTTTTTGTTTGAAGACCTCTACAAATACAGCCCAACCTTTGCTTGGTTGATGAGTCCTTTTTATGCCCTATCAAACATTGGCTTGGGGGTTATACTCTGGAACTTGCTCAATACCAGTGTTTTATTGTTTGGTACTTATCGTTTCCTTAAAAACGACGTTAGCACAGTTTTACAAAAAGTTCTCTTGATTGTATTTTTGGAGGGCTTGATTACCGCCCAAAATATTCAGAGCAATAATCTCATTTTGGGGCTTATGTTGCTAGGCTTGGCTTGGTTGCGGGGTGGCCAAGTATTTTGGGCGGCTTTAATGTTTTCGTTGGCGGCCTATTTCAAAGTTTATGGAGCGGCGGTGGCTATTTTCTTTGTTTTTTATCCACAAAAAATCAAATTTTTGGCAAGTATGGCTTTTTGGATGCTGGTTTTGGCCTTGTTGCCCCTCACGGTTATGTCTTGGCCAATGTTGCTTTCCGAAAACCTAAAATGGTTGGCCGTTGCTGCCGAATCCAAACTTGGCCAACAGGTTTCGGTAATGGGTATTTTACAATCTTGGTTTGGCCTAAAGGTCAATTTCAATTACGTGTCGGGGATTGGCTTCGTGCTGTTTATGTTGCCTTTATTACAGTTCAAAAAATGGCAATCTGTTGTTTTTCAGCGTTTTATGTTAGCCTATTTGTTACTTTTTATTATTATTTTTAACAAAATGGCCGAGTCGCCTACCTATGTATATGCTGTGATGGGCGTGGCTTTGTGGTTCACTAATCTCGAAAAACCCAGTACAAGTGATTGGTTTTTACTGATTTTAGTCTTGGTTTTTACTTCTCTTTCGCCTTCCGATTTATTTCCCCGAACACTCCGAGACCAATTCTTAGTACCTTACAATATCAAGGCTTTTCCTTGTATTTTGGTTTGGGTTAGGCTGCAATGGCTTGTTTGGAGGGCTTAATGCCCAGTTTCGCATTTGCAGGCGGCGTTGTATTTCCAATTAAAATAATAGGCAATGGCAATCAAAATCCCACCTAGGGGAGCCATAAATTTTTCGGAAGATTCGCCCAAAACGAGGACTTCTATCATTTTACTTACAATACTCATACCCAAAAGGAATAATGGTAGTACTTTTGAGTGTTTTCTAAAATCTTTCAAAAGCAGTAAACCCGCCAAAGTCCAACTACTGCCCAACACCCAAAGTTCGGTGGTATGATTAGCCAAAAACGTACTGCCTATAAAAGGCAAGAGCGTGATAATGAGTGGCATAGCCAAACAGTGTATGGCACACACGAGCGAAAGCCAAAAGCCAAAGCGTTCGAGTTTATTTACTGATGGTGTATTATGAGAATGTATATGAGGCATTAGTTGTTGCAATGTTGTTGCAAAAGTATTGTATTTGCAACAATATTGCAAATTGTGAAAGAACATTTTTCTTGATAAAGCCAATTTCCGTAAACTTAAACGAACAAATGATGGCTTGAACGGTACAATTTACCTTTTGAAAGCAAAGGAAAAACCCTTCAAAGTTATCAAAACTCGTATCAAGATTCAACCCTCAACTTTTAGGATATTTGACTTTCGATAGATAATTCAGTATTTTAGCATAAAAATAGCCCACTAAACAAAATTTTATGTTGAAAAAATTGAGTCTTACCATATTTTTGGTAAGTACATTATCTATAACGTATGCTCAAAAGCCGAGCAAAGATAGTACGCTAGTAGCCCTTCATAAAAATCCGATTTTATTGTCAGAAAAACTCATTGATTTTGCCAATAATCATCTTCATATCCGCTATCGGTCGGGTGGTACCAAACCTACGGGCTTTGATTGTTCGGGCTTTGTGCGGTTTTGTTTTAGCAATTTTGGTATTGCTTTGCCACATTCTAGTGCCAGTCAGGGTACGTTAGGGGCTAGTATTCCCAAGGCTGCGGCATTGCCCGGCGACCTTATCTTTTTTAAGGGTCATAATGCCAGCAGTCATAGTATTGGCCATGTAGGTATCATAACCGAAGTAAGCGAAAAAGGCATAAAATTCATACATTCGGCTTGGGGTGGGGGCATTAGATATGACGTAGCCGAAGAAGGATATTACAGTAAAAGGTTTATGGCCATTAAAAGGGTAATCGGAATGTTAGACTTTGTAAATATTGCCAAAACAGAGAGTGAAGTTGTTAAAAAAGCATTTAGAAAGTTTAGGAACAAACGCCGAAGAGATAGGCGATGACCTCTTTTTTACCACAAAGGCACGGAGATTCACAAAGGGAAAGACAAGATTCTTTTTGATTTCCTTTTTTTACCACAAAGGCACAAAGATTCACAAAGGGAAAGACATAATTCTTTTTGATTCCGTTTTTTACGACAAAGGCACAGAGATTCACAAAGGGAAATACATAATTCTTTTTGATTCTTTTTTTTTACGACAAAGGCACAAAGATTCACAAAGGGAAAGACGAAATTCTTTTTGATTCCTTTTTTTACCACAAAGATTCACAAAGGGAAAAGCGGATTTATCTATTAATAAGTACTCTTTTTGATAGCTTGAAGCCTCCTTTATTTTTGGCTTGAACGATATACATTCCGATAGGTAAGTTGCTAAGGTCTATGACTTTACGGTCGTTGAAAAGCTGAACGTTGGTTCGGTAAAGTTCGTGGCCCAGCATACTAAACACAATGACGTCGGCATCAACCAAATCGTCTTTGGCTTCTACTGTAAATATTCCCGTGGTATTTGGATTTGGGTGTATCTCTAGCCCTTGGTCAAAGGCTTGGTATCCAAATTTGAACGGAGCAGACGCCGCCGAGAAACACTGCAAAACGGTAGTGCCTAGGGTGTAGGTCAGTCTTGTTTTAACGGTATAGTTTCCTTCTTTATTGGCTTTGATAATGGCCTGTTTCAAAGCCGTTTGCTCTACGTTTTCTAACTCCCAGCGATACTCTTCGCCTCTAATTGCCCCTTGTGCCTCTAGGGTATAAGCCCCCACTTGTGTAATGATGGGCTTGCTAGGCAACACTTGTGTAAAAACCCTTAGTACATTTGAAGGTATTGAGTTGCAGCCCTTGGTATCTGTAACCACGGCTGTATAATCGCCTGTTTTTGTGGCAGTTATACAATTGGTACTCTCGCCATTAAACCACTTGGTTGTAAAATTTGGGGTAGTGCTATTGGCACACAAGGTTACAGAATTACCTTCACAAAAAACTAATGAGCCTTGCGAAGTTATCGTTGGTGGTGGCGGGGCATTGTTGGTAATGGTTTGAACAGAAGCCGAAACTGGCGACAAACACCCCGAACCATTAAGCGTTTGGAGGCTGTAAGTGCCTGCATTACTTACGGTTATACTTTGGGTACTTGCTCCATTACTCCATCGATAGCCTGTTTCTAGGCTAGAGGTTAGGGTTACGCTTTTGCCTTCACAAAAAGTGGTTGGGCCATCAACGGCTATGGTTGGCTTAGGCGGTAGCGAACTCACAGACACCGAAATTGTATCTGATAGAGGCGAAATACAACCGTTGGAGTCGGTTATTTTTACGGTATATTTCCCAGTTGAAACTATCGTTATTTTTTGAGTATTACCGCCGTTGCTCCACTGGTAACTTGCTTGTGATGGCGTTGTTAGCACTACATTTCCGCCCAAACAAAATGCACTAGGGCCTTCGGGAGTAATTTGGGGCTTTTGGGGATTATTAAATACTGTAACATTGGTCGTGGCCGATTCTGCCGAAACACAACCGTTGGCATCGGTCGTTTTTACGGAAAAACTCCCACTTTGATTTACATTAAACTCACGGGTACTGGTGCCATTGTTCCAAGCATAACTGTTGGCCGCTTGGTTTGTGCCTAGCTTTACCGAACCTCCTGCACAAAAACTAATAGGCCCACTGGCCGAAATCACAGGCACTGCTGGCACGGGATATACATTAACAATGATAGGATTTGACGGAAAAGAAAAACAGCCGTTTACATCGCCAACTTTTACGGTATAAGTGCCTGACTGATTGGTGCTTATATTTTGGCTACTGGCATTATTACTCCATCTATACGATAGTCCAGGGGTAGAGGATATACTTACGCTTTTATCTGGGCAAAAGGTCGTTGCCGCACCGTTTGTAGTAATAGTAGGTGTATTGGGTAATGGATTGATAACCACCGAAATAGGCGAAGACGAAGACGATTTACAACCGTTGGCATCTAAGATATAAACCGAATAAGTACCCACATTGGCTGCCCTGATGGCTTGGGTGTTTTCACCCGATGACCACACATAAGCTGCTGCTGGACTGGCCGTTAGCTTTACGTCAGTACCTTGGCAAAACGTAGTTGGCCCGTCGGGAGTGATGATTGGGGCAGATGGAAGTGCATTTACCGTAACCTTTAATGTATCTGACGGGGCAGAAACACAACCTGAAGGGTCGGTGTAGCTAAGGGCAAATTTACCCGAACTATTTACGGTAATACTTTTGGTGGTTTCGTTGGTGTTCCATTTTATGCCCGAATTGTAATTGGCCGTAAGCGTAACTTGATTGCCAATACAAAAAGAGGTTGCTCCGCTGGCCGTAATGGTAGGCTTGGTGGGGGCTGGGGTAGTTGTAACAGTGGTTGCCACCGACGACGGCGAAGCACAACCATTAATATCTATCCCTTTTACGGTATAGCTTCCTGCTGTGGTTACGGTAATACTCTGTCCTGTTTGGCCGTTGCTCCAAACACTATTTGGCCCCGACGATGCACTCAACGAAACGGTATTGCCCAAGCAAATAGTCGTAGCCCCTGATGCCGTAATTACTGGGGCGGTTGGGGGTGTGGTTGTAAAAGAACTAACCACAACAGGAGCTGAAACCGCCGTACAACCATAAATATTCCGAGCCGTAACACTGTAACTACCTGCCGTACTGACGTTTATAGAAGGAGAGGCCGTGCCTGTACTCCATGTAAACGAACAGTTAGAACCAAGGTTTCCAGCCGTTAATTTAAGGGTTGAGCCTGTGCAAAGCGTAGTGCTACCGTCAGAGGTAATGGTTGGGGAGGTGGCTTGGGGATTACCCGAAACCGTAAAAGGCTGGCTAAGTATCGTATTGCCGTTGGTATCTTTTAGTTTGGCGGTATATGTGCCCGCACCAACCGTAATGCTTTGCGTAGTTTGGCCATTCGACCAGATATAGTTACTAAAGCCCGAGGGCATGGTGAGGGTTAGCGTTGAGCCACTCCCGCAACTAACCGTTGGGCTGGGTAGTGGCGTTGCCGCAAAAGGAGTAGAGTTTGCAAAAAAAGTATTGTCTAAGGCCAAACTCCAAGCCTGTGCGTGTTGTTGGTGGCCAATGCCCACAAAATGGTCGCCGTCTAATCGTGGATTTTGAATACCGTCTGTGCTGGGTCCTGCAAAAACATTAGAGGTGGTGGTAATGGCTTGGTTTTGAGCATCGATAATGAGCTGAGAAGTTCTATCAAAAAAATGCAAACTTGCTCTTGCAACCACCCAAGATATATTTTTGCCAGATTGTTGTCGGGTTTTGGAAATAACAAACTGTAAATCTTGAATGTATTCGTCTTTAGTAATATAGGTAGTGTTGGCGTCGTTGGCCAAGGCCGTATGGGCGTCGTTTTCGCCTTGGTGCCACAACACCGACCTTATGCCCGTTTGGGCAATGTAATAATTCAATAAAATCCGAAGATTTGCATAAGGCATTCCTGGGGGATAATTAATTCCCGAATAAATATTGGGAGTCAAAGCTGCTGGGTCGGCTGCTCCTGCACGCCAGTTTTTGATGGCCGTAGAACCCCAACCTGCATTAAAAAACAAAATCGGTACATTGAGCCTATTGGTTAGATAATCGCCCAAATAGCCCCAACTCCAAGCACTCAAACCTCTCAACGATGGTTCATTAAAAGCATCTAAATGTGAATAAATAGGCGTTGGAGGGTCGTTTTGTGAACTATTGGTATTAAAATAATTCACACAACTCACTCTGTCATCGTTTGCTCCTACAATATCTGTTTGTGGCACACCGCTGGCGTTAGACTGCCCCGCAATCACAAAAACCTCGCCCACGCCTATCCTCGCCACCGATGCAGACCCTACCACCACACCTGCCAACAACCCTCTCACTTCTAGCAAATACCAGCCTCCTTGCATGGTTAATTGCCCCGTAAAAACACCGCCTTGCGGGTTGTTCTGAATCGTTGTCCAGTCTTTGGCAACGCCCTGTCCCGCCACCATGGGTATTGCACGGGCTTCTATTTTATCAACACAAACGGATACATTCCCAGCAATAGATACATTGGCGACATTGGCGTTGCTGCGTTGCAAAACCATACGTGTACTGGGATAGGTAATCTGTATTTGAGCAAAAACGCTTTGCCCTATCATGCTGATTATCAAAAAACTAAGTATAAATTTCTTAAACATATCACTCAATTTATTTTTTTGGAGGCTAATTTTTGGTAAAATTTAAACGATAAAAAAGGGTCAAGGGTTGAAAGGGGGTTAAGGGTTCAATGGTCAAAAGGCCAACATAAACTCATTGATTTACGCTTTTTCGGCTGTAATGGTTTGCCAAAGTATATCTTTTAACTCGCTTATTCCTTCTTGTGCTACCGATGATATAAAAGTTACGTTAATATTTTTAGGAACTTTTCTTTTCAATTTTTTCAACTCTTCTGGCGTGAGTAAATCTATTTTGGTAATGGCCAACAGGCGTTGTTTTTCTAATAACTCTGGGTTAAACTGCTCTAGTTCGTTCAGTAATATCTTGTATTCTTTGGCAATGCTTTCAGACGTAGCCGCAATCATAAAAAGCAACACGGCATTTCGTTCGATATGCCTCAAAAACCGTACCCCAAGTCCTCGGCCTTCGGCTGCTCCTTTAATTATCCCAGGAATATCGGCCATCACAAACGACTTATAGTCTCTGTATGCCACTACGCCCAAGTTTGGTACCATGGTTGTAAAGGCATAGTCGGCAATTTCGGGTTTGGCCGCCGACACCACCGACAGTAGCGTAGATTTTCCAGCATTCGGAAATCCAACTAAACCCACATCGGCCAAAACCTTTAGTTCTAGCACCACCCACTGTTCTTGGCCAGTTTCGCCAGGTTGGGCATACCTTGGCGTTTGGTTGGTGGCAGATTTAAAGTTGGCATTACCCAAACCTCCACGGCCACCAGGCATCAAAACTATTTCTTGGCCGTCTTCTGTAATTTCTCCCAATCGATGGTTGGTGTCGGGGTCTTTGGCTATCGTGCCTAGGGGAACGTCTATATAAACGTCTTCGCCTTCGGCACCGCTTCTGCGGCCTCCTTCGCCCAAAGAACCTCCCTTTGCAAAAATATGTCGTTTATATTTTAAGTGCAAGAGTGTCCACATTTGTTTATTACCTCTCAAGATAATATGCCCCCCTCGGCCACCATCGCCCCCGTCTGGCCCGCCTTTCGGTACGTGTTTTTCTCTTCTAAAATGCAACGAACCCGCTCCACCTGCCCCCGACCGAACATATACTTTGACGTAATCAATAAAATTGGTATCTAGTGCCATATTGTTTTAATTGATGCTTGTAGCCTAGAAAATCTAAACCTCCAAACGAACAATAACAGACGGGTTTGCCGCCTGTTATTGAAAAGACCTGTTTAATAAAAAATCGTTGCAAATTATTTGCGAAGCGTAACAGCAATAAGCGATGAGTAATAGAAAAATCAAATACGTTACATCGTCATCATTCCCACTGCTTTATGCCACCTTGTCCAACTGCTCACAAATAATACCAAAAATGGTATCTATCTGGCCAATGCCATTGATGGCGTAAAATTTATTTTGCTGCTCATAGTGTTTGGCCACAGGCAGGGTTTTGTCGTTATATTCTTGAATCCGCTGACGGATTTTTTGTTCGTCTTGGTCGTCGGGACGGCCCGATGTTTCGCCACGTTTTAGGAGGCGTTGGGTTAGTTCGTCGTTATCAACTTCTAGGGCAATCATTGTAGAGATAGCCGTGCCGTTGTTTTCCAGTAATTGGTCTAGGGCTTGGGCTTGGGCAACTGTTCTTGGAAAACCGTCAAAAATAAAACCGTTTACGTCTTTGTTTTCTTTCAACTTGTTGTCTATCATGCCAATTACCACGTGGTCGGGTACGAGCAAACCAGCGTCCATAAGGGTTTTGGCTTCAAGCCCAAGGGTAGTACCTGCCTTAATTTCTGACCGAAGCAAGTCGCCCGTAGAAAGATGAATGAGTTGGTATTTTGCGATGATGTTTTCGCTTTGCGTGCCTTTTCCTGCACCAGGAGGGCCAAATAATACGAGATTGAGCATCTATATAAATGATGAGTGATGAATGATAACTAATAGATTTAATCATGGCAGTATTGGAAATTTATAATAATGCCGATTTGTTTTGGATTTAATTGTTAAGGAATAACCCCTGATACTGATGGATTAATGCCTTAGCCAAAAGCCCACAAAGTTAAAGCTAAAATACTAAAAAATCGGAATTTGTTCTTTATTTTCGTGGATTTCGGTAATGCTGTGTTTGGCCAGCGTGTTATAAGCAATTTTGGCTCTTCGGCAATTTATCTTAACTTTGTGTCTTTATTTAACAAAAAACATCATTTATTCGTGAAAAACCCACTAATTATCTGGAATATCGTTCTTACATTACTTGTAGGATTTTTACTTTTCAAAACTAGCCAAAGTTCTTCGGCTGGTGCTGGTACTTCAACTGCTGATGGCCGCAGTATTGTGTATGTTAATACGGATTCGTTATTAACAAAATATGACTACTTCAAAGACACCCAAAAAGAGTTAGAAAACAAGCAATATCGCTTGCAAACCGATATTGGACAAAAAGGTCGTCAGGTAGAGATGGAGGCATCTTATGCACAACAAAGAGCCCAAACCATGACCCAAGCCGAGTTGCAGGCTACACAGTTGCGTTTGCAAAAAATGCAAAGCGATTTTGTGGCTTATCGTGATGGCGAGGCAGCTAGGTTTCAACAAGAAAGCGGCAAGAAAAACGAAGAGCTTATCAATAGTATTCAGGCATACCTCAAAAAAGTAAATAGCAGCAACAAATATCAGTTTGTGTTGGGCTATACCAAAGGCGGAGGTATTTTGTTTGCTGATGACAAATACGAAGTAACCCAAAAGATATTGGAGGGTTTGAACAAAGAATATGCTGCTAACAAAAAACCAGAAGCAGCCAAAGCAGATACTAGCAAAACAGGTAAAAAATAACAAAAAGGCTAAAGCCAAATAATTGTTTATGAACCTAAGAAGCCACGCATTTAGTGTGGCTTCTTAGGTTTAGGATAGTATGTTAGCCACCAACCACGGAAAAATTCATAACTCATCATTCATAATTACAAACCAAATGGAAAACCCCGTAATGATTTTTGGAGCAGGTAGCCTTGGAGCTGCCGCCCTCGATATTTTCAAACAAAATAATGTAGTGGTCTATGGCTTTTTGGACGACAATAAAGCCTTGCACCAAACCGAAATAGACGATGTAATGATACTCGGTGCTAGTGATGATGAGGGTTTTACAAAACTAATCGGTAAAAAGTGTGAGGCTTTTGTGGCCGTGGATAATCCCACCGAACGAAAGGCTTTGATAGAAATGTTGATTGACCGCCGTAAAACAATGCCCGTCAATGCGGTTCATAACAGTGCTATACTATCTAAATTGGCCATTCTCGGTCATGGCGATTTTATTGGAGCAGGGACAATCGTTGGGGCAAGGGCCATCATAGGCCAGCATTGTATCTTAAATTCGGGCGTTGTGATAGAGCCTGATGCCGAAATTGGCGACCACGTTCAGATTGGTGCAGGGAGCATTGTGGGCAGTAAGGCTGTTGTAGGAGACGGCTCTTTTATAGGCTCGGGCGTTACGGTAGTAGCGGGAATTAAGATTGGCAAAGGGGCTAGAATTGGGGCAGGTTCGGTGGTTGTAGATGACGTTCCTGCCAGAGCAACCGTTTTTGGTAATCCTGCCAAGAAGGTTTGATAAGTGGCAATGAACAATGTTTGTGCTTACGTTGATTCCAAACATTTTTTATAAATCCTGATAAACAAAAAATCCCCCAATTTTCATTGAGGGATTTTTTGTTATAGACTTCACTCTAAATTTTATCAATAAAACTTAGCACGGTTATCAACAATTTTGGCGTTTTCTTTGATGGCCTCACTTATCGAATAAGACGCACGTTGTGCCAGTTGGTTGCGGGCATTGTTTTTATAAACGGTATAGTCTGTAATGCTTGGGGCGGCTGTTTTGTTCAAACATTCCATCACAAAAACGCCATTGTCGCCAGCAAATGCCTTTGATTTTTGGCCTGGCTTCAAGCCAAAAGCCTTACCCAATGCCGCAGGGTCTGGGCCTGGGCTTGTAAAACTACCTCCGTTTAGGGTTACGCCATTAGCTGTTTCTATCAAAGCACCCGCTCCATATTTTTGTGCCATTTGCTCTAATGTTCCCGTCAATGCACCTACTTTGGTTAGTAATTGCTCGCTTTTTAGTTCGGCTCTTACCTTGGCCGTAAGTTCTTCTTTGTAATCTTCTACTTTGATGTCGGTTTTGCTGGTTTTGCCTGTCAAAACGGCTACAATGTATTGGTCATCTACCTCGAATGCCTGCGACACTGTTCCAATCTTGGTGTCATCGTTAAAGGCCCAACGTATGGCCTCACGGGCATTGCGTAGGTTGTTGATGTTACTAGAAGATTCAGGGATTTTGTTGGCTGTCAATACGCCCAAATTTTGTTTTTTAGAATTTGCTTTGAATTGCTCTTCGGTTTTGGTTTCTAGGGCAAAGGCATCGGCTTTTCTAAAGGCTTCGTCTCTGGTGGCATCGCTTGGGCTTAATACCTTTTCGATGGCCGCAATTCTGTAAAGGGTATTACTTTTTGCTTCTGTAATTTTTACAATATGAAAACCGAACTCGGTTTCTACCAAATTGGGCATCAGGCCAGAGCCATTAAAAGCAAATATGGCTTCTTCAAATTTCTTTACCATTCCGCCATTATTTTTGATATACCCAAGGTCTCCACCTTTTTGGGCTGTGCCGTCTGTGCCTTCGGTGGCAGCTAGGGCTTCAAAACTTGCTCCGCCTTTTATTTTGGCTAATACGCTAAGGGCTTTGGTGCGGGCAGTTGCCTTGGCACTGTCGCCTGTTCCATTCATTCTAATCAAAATATGACTTGCCTTCAAGGTATAAAGAGAATCTTTTTTAGTGCCACCATATTTGTAGATAGAGTAGGTAGAGCCTTCACGATAAGGGCCATAAACACCGCCTACGTTAAACGAACTCAAAGCACCTTTTAGTTGTGTACCCATTTCTGTAAGACCCATATACACTGATTTTTGAGGAACATCGGTGTTCATCCGTGCAAAGGCCGAATCGTTGGGGGCTGTGGCTAAGTCTTTTGCCAAACGCTTAATTTCGGTATAGAAATTGGCACTATCAGCACGGCTAGGCACCACAGGAAACATGGCATACTGAATGGTACGGGTGTTGTCGCCTTTGTAAATATCTTTGTGCTTGGCCAAATAGTCGCTCAATTGGCTGTCTGTAACTTTTACGGTCGAATCTACGATGGAGTAAAAAGGTACGTACAAATACCGCACATCGGCTTTTTCGGTTTGGGCTTGGTATTCACGCTTGGCTTCGTCCGTAGTTGTATAAGTAGAGATACGCAACAAG
Source organism: Cytophagaceae bacterium (assembly GCA_043777715.1). Classification (GTDB taxonomy): domain Bacteria; phylum Bacteroidota; class Bacteroidia; order Cytophagales; family Spirosomataceae; genus JAYWHL01. Next base: position 12,759 of record JAYWHL010000283.1, read on the forward strand.
TTTTCGTATTTTTCTTGCAATCTGATTTCTCCTAACTGTTTTTCGATACTAATCCACGCTTGTTTTTGTTGCGGCTGGAGGGTATTAAAGTTTTTCAAAAACTGTAATACTTGGTTTTTGTCGAAGGCACGAGTTTGAGGATTACCAAACATTTGCATAATATTTGGGTGGATATGTTCGCCCTGCACCATGTCGGTTAGTTCTTGTGCCGAAACTTTAAGCCCCAAGGCATCGTATTCGGTTTTGTAGGCCATATCAACAATCATCTTGTTCCATGCTTGTTCACGTATCGCCACCGACTGTTCGTCTGTGGCCGAGCGGCCATATTGTGCTTCAAAGTCGGCACGTTCTTTTTCTACTTTTTGCTGAAAATCTTGGTACATGATGGTATTACCTGCAATTTCACCAACTTTTTGGTCGCCACCACCAAACTGACCGCCGCTGCTTAGGAGGTCTGAACCCACAAGGAAGAAAATCAAACTGATTGCAATAAAGCCAATCGCTATGCCTGATTTGTCTCTAATTTTTTCGATTAACGCCATCTTAAATTTTTAATTATTGTTTTAATGCCTCTTAGAAAGAATAAAATAGATACTCTTTTCTGAATTTTTGTAATTATAGAACCGCAAAAATAGGGAGATTTCTAGTTTATATCAAAAAAGTATGAGAATTCGGTTCAAGATTAGACTTTTGGCAAGATTTATTTTTAAGAAAATTCGTATAATCTATTGATTTACAGAGTATTAAACTATAAAAAATAATATTACTTATTTAGCTATTTTTAAAGCCATTGAAGTCAAAAAATAGAATTGAGACAAAAACAGAAGAGGTGATGCTTGGCACGCCTGTTCTATGATGATAACAAGGCGTGTCACGCATACGCTCACATTTATCAATTTCGTTATCGTAAGTTAGGCACAAAAGTTTCAATTATTCTCCTGCTTGATTGCTTGATAGGCGATAATCGTTTTTCTTTGTAAAAAATAAAATTAACATGATCAATCAAGTATATATTCTGGCGGGTTCTCGTACGCCAATGGGGGCATATAGCGGTGTTTTAGCCAATGTTTCGGCCATACAATTGGGGGCAGTTGCTATAAAAGACGCCCTAATAAAAGCCAATGTTGCAGCCACCGACATAGAGGCTATCGTAATGGGCAATGTGCTATCTGCCAATTTGGGTCAAGCCCCTGCTCGTCAGGCATCTATGGCGGCTCATCTGCCTCAAAGCGTTTGTGCTACTACGGTAAATAAAGTTTGTGCTTCGGGTATGAAGGCCACGAGTATGCTCTTTAATGATATTCGCTTGGGGGATATTTCCCTTGGTGTTGCGGGCGGTATGGAAAGTATGTCGCAAGTGCCACATTATTTGCCCAATGCTCGCACGGGTTTGGGATATGGCCATGTCCAGATGATAGACGGCCTAGCCAAAGATGGCCTAACCGATGTGTATAACCAAACGGCAATGGGGGTGTCGGGCGATAAAACCGCCGAAAAATATGAGATTTCAAGAACCGAACAAGACGATTTTGCCGAACAATCCTATCGTAAAGCGGCCACGGCTTGGGCCAATGGCGATTTTGAAAGCGAGGTTGCCCCTGTAAATGTTCCTCAAAAAAAAGGCGAGGCTTTGGCCATAAACCAAGACGAAACCTACAAAAAAGCTAATTTTGAAAAGATGAGGTTGTTAAAGCCCGCCTTTGGTGCCAACGGTACGGTTACAGCCGCCAATGCCAGCCCCCTAAACGATGGGGCGAGTGCTTTGGTTTTGGCTTCGGAGCAATATGTGATTGCCCAAAACCTTAAACCTCTAGCCAAAATTATAGCCTATTCCGAAGCCGAACAAGACCCCCTATTTTTTACGACTACGCCCGTATTGGCCGCCCAAAAGGTTTTGGAAAAAGCCAATCTTAGTATCAACGATATTGATTATTTTGAGATAAACGAAGCCTTTGCCGTAGTGCCTTTGGTGTTTATGAAATTGCTTGATGTGCCAAGCCAAAAGGTAAATGTTTTTGGTGGAGCTGTGGCCTTGGGGCATCCTTTGGGGAGTTCGGGGAGTAGGATTTTGGTAACGCTGCTCAACGTACTTAAAAGCAAAAAAGCACGATACGGCCTAGCGGCTATTTGTAACGGTGGCGGCGGAGCCAGTGCCATGATTATTGAAAATTGCGATTGAAGACAACCCATTTCAAGCAAAAGATAAACATTCCGTAACCTTAACATTTTTTAACAAGGCCATACACACAAGCTATTTTGTTTTTATGTTACTTTACAAGTGTTATCCACTATTTACTGTTTTATACCATGAAAATCTCCCCAAAAATAATAGCTATTGGCTTGTTTATGAACGGCCTAGTGGGTTTTGCCCAAAACAACGAATACCCTGCTTTGGCACAGTTATACTCGCAGGTTGGGCCCCGTGGCTCGGCCAGAATGTTGGGGCTTGGGGGCAATTATGCAACTTTGGGGGCTGATATTTCTAATGCTGGGGGTAATCCTGCGGGTTTGGGTTTTTACCGCAAATCAGAATTTAGCTTTTCTCCATCGCTCAATATCAATCAAAATAGTGCAGCTTATATTGACCAAACCACTACTGCCAGTAAAAACCAGTTTAACATTGGCAACATTGGTTTGGTAATTGCCAGTAACAACACAGACTCATGGTCGGGCTGGAAAACGGGTGCTTTTGCTATATCTTATTCAAGAGAATATAATTTAAACAACACCATAAAATTTTCGGGATTGAATAACCGAAGTTCCATGACTGATGCCTTTGCCCAAACGGCTAATCAAGAAGCCGCCAATTCTAATGTAACTACTGGAGATTTTGAAAAAGATTTTAGTAGCAATGGCACAAATTTCGACTATCCAACCTCCATGTACTATTTTGGTTATTTGATAGAACCCACCACGGCCAATGGTGCCCCTTACACAGGCGTAGAACTCAAAAAATCGTCCAATCAAAACTTTACTTTTAATAGCACAGGGGCCACTAGCCAATGGAATTTTGCCTACGGGGCAAGCTACAAAGATAAACTGTATTTGGGTGTGGGTATGGCCTTACCAAGGTTTACGTACAACACCACCAAAACTTACCAAGAGAGTTTTGTAGGCCCTACCGAAATCAACGGTTTTACGTCTGACAATAATTTGCAGTCGTCGGGCAAGGGAGTTAATTTTTCGTTTGGAGCTATTTATCGCCCCAACGAAATCATCAGAATTGGTGGTTCTATCACCACGCCCACATGGTATGACATCACCGAAACCACCTCGCAAGGGCTACTTGTTGATGTAAAAGGCATCGAAATATCCAACGCCAATACCCAACAATATACCCAGTATCTCAACAACCTAAAGGCCAAAGGTTACACCATTGCCGATATTAGCAACAAACGTTACATAACGGGTATTCCGAGGTTGTACGTTGCTCCATTCGAGTCTCGTTATCAGCTCACTACGCCCTTTAAAGCCAATGGTGGCGTGGCTATTTTCTTTGGGAAAATGGGCTTTATTTCGGGCGACGTAGAGTATGTGGGGTATTCGGGAATGTCGTTTAAAAGCACAGATACCAATGCCGACAGCGACCTCAAAAACGGGGGTTATAACCAAGACATCAGACGAATTTATCAAAACGTTGTAAACATGAAAGTTGGTGGCGAGCTACGCCTTAATCCTATTTACCTGCGGGCTGGTTTGGCTCACTATGCCGACCCCGTAAAAGCAACCGATGGCATAGACCGCTCAAGGCTGATAGCTTCGTTGGGGGCTGGTGTTAGAACCGACAAATCGTTTTTTGATGTAGCGTTTTTGTATGGTACGTCCCAAAGTGCGTTTAGCCCTTACACTTTGAGCGATACCCAAAAGTTTGCTTCGGCCAAAATCACCAACACCACAACCAATATCACGGCCACGGTAGGTTTGTTTTTTTAAGGATTTAGGCTATCATCTTCACAAACAAAAACACCTAAGAATGATTTTTTAGGTGTTTTTTATTTCTAAAAATTAATCGATAGCTGGAGAAATGTATGATTTTTACCCACATTTCTCCAGCTATCGATTTGTATAGCTGGAGAAATGTAGTATATTTGGTTACATTTCTCCAGCTATATAAAATAAATGTTAGCACATAATTGATAGTTTACAAACGTAACTGCCTGTTTTTAAGGTTAATATATTCTGATTATGCAAGAAACCACTAAGATTATCGGAAGAGAAAAAGAAAAAGAAAAGATTGATAAATTATTGCAATCTGACCAAGCGGAGTTTTTGGCTGTTTATGGTCGAAGAAGAGTTGGCAAGACTTTTTTGATTAGACAATATCTTAAAAACAATCTCATCTTCGATTTCTCGGGAACAAAAGAAGGGTCAAAGGAGCAACAATTGGTTAATTTTTTTGCCGAATATCTAAAACGAACCAATGCCCAAAAAGAAACCATCGTTCCATCAACTTGGCAAGAGGCATTTAGATATTTAGCCGATTATATACATAGTTTGCCAAAAACAAAAACTAAACGGGTTGTTTTTATTGATGAAATGCCTTGGATAGATACCCCAAAGTCTAATTTTATTGCAGCACTTGAATTTTTTTGGAATCAGCACCTGTCTAACATAGACAATGTAATACTTATTGCCTGTGGTTCGGCTTCCTCTTGGATAAGAAAAAAACTTATCAATGCCCGAGGGGGGCTATACAATAGGGTAACCCAACGAATACGATTGATGCCTTTTAATCTTTATGAAACGGAATTATTCATCAATAGTCGAGGTATCAATTTGCCGAGGTATCAAATTTTAGAGATTTATATGGCAATGGGGGGCATTCCATTTTACCTTAAAGAACTTGAAAAAGGCAAGACTGCAACACAGATAATTGATGAGGTTTGTTTTTTGGGTGATGGGTTATTGAATGATGAATATTCGCAATTATATCATTCGCTTTTCAAAAATGCAGATTATCACATTAGTATTATTGAAACCTTGGCCTCTCGACCACAAGGCTTGGCAAGGCATGAAATAATGGCAACGACGGCCATTAGCGAGGGTGTGCTGTCTCGAACATTAGAAGAACTTCTGGAATGTAATTTTATTTCTCTCTATCAGCCTTTTAGTAATAAAAAGAAAGATACGTTATATAAACTCACGGATTTGTATTCACTTTTTTATCTCAAATTTATCAAACCAAACAAAACAGGAGGTAAAAAAACATGGGAACAGTTGTCTAAACAAGCAAGTTTTGTGGCTTGGAGCGATTACGCCTTTGAGAATATAGCCATGATGCACATCAATCAAATAAAAAAGGCACTAGGTATTTCGGGTGTTTATTCAAAACAAGGTTCGTGGAAATTTAGAGGAGACGATACCCTCCCAGGTTCTCAAATAGATATGATTATAGATAGAGCCGACCAGTGTATTCATCTGTGCGAAGCGAAATTTACGAAAGAAAATTTTACAATCAATAATAGCTATGCAGCAGAATTAAGGCTAAGGAAATCTATTTTTAAGCAAGTAACGCAAAGTAAAAAGGCTATTTTTACTACTTTATTGAGTACTTATCCCGCCATAAAAAACCAGTATTATTTAGCTGAAATAGACAATGAAATAACGATGGATAAATTGTTTGAAGTTGAATGAAAGGAATTAAACCCTTGAACTGCTCAAATTAAGCCTCTAATTTTCAACACAAAACCCTACCTTTGTACTAGGAAAAACATAGCCTTTTATTCATCTTGGAAAAATCTTTTTTACTTACCCAATACTCGCATGGGGCGGGTTGTGGTTGCAAAATCTCCCCAAAAATATTAGACCAAATCTTACACGGTAATTCAGAAAAAGACCGTCCAACGCTCAACTTTCCAAACCTATTGGTAGGCAACGAAAGCAAAGACGACGCCGCCGTAATGGATTTGGGCAATGGCCAGGCCGTTATCTCGACCACCGATTTTTTTATGCCCATCGTGGACGACGCCTTTGATTTTGGCCGAATAGCCTCGGCCAATGCCATTTCCGATATTTATGCCATGGGTGGCACACCGCTTATGGCCATTGCCATTTTGGGTTGGCCCATCAACCAAATTCCTCCCCACGTGGCCGCCCAAGTACTAGAGGGCAGCCGTTCGATATGCCAAGAAGCGGGGATTCCGTTGGCAGGAGGGCATAGTATTGATAGTCCAGAGCCGATTTTTGGGCTGGCCGTTACGGGCATGGTAAGCATTGCCAATCTTAAACAAAACAACACCGCTACCCAAGGCTGTTTGCTCTATCTAACAAAGCCTTTGGGCGTAGGAATACTATCAACGGCACAAAAAAAGGGAATCCTCTTGCCCGAACACGCTCAAATTGCCCCACAATTGATGGCCAAACTCAATAAAATTGGGGCTTTACTAGGAGGTCTTGCGTATGTAAAAGCCCTGACCGATGTTACGGGTTTTGGGCTTTTGGGGCATTTGACCGAAATGTGCGAAGGGGCTGGGCTTTCGGCAAAGATTAACTTTGATAAAGTACCAAAATTACCTTTTATCGAAGATTATCTAGCTCAAAAATCATTTCCAGGCGGAACGGTTCGCAACTGGGAAAGTTACGGCCATAAAATATCAGAACTCTCCGAAAATCAAAAATATATCCTAGCCGACCCTCAAACTTCAGGAGGCTTACTTGTGGCCGTAGAACCAAGTAGTCAAGTAGTTTTTGAGGATTTTATGAATACCCAAGGCTTTGATATTCAATGCTTTGGCAATTTAGTAACACAACAAGAAAAAACTATTTTGGTGGAGTGATTTAGTCAAATCTGATTATTCTTCAAGCATTTGTTCGCTTTAGAGATGTTCAAGTAAGGATTCATTTCGAAGCAAATGATTGGGGTTTTGTAAAATCTGTGTAGGTAGTCTTTGAAAAACTAGGCGTTTAAAGCGTGGCACGCCTCCCCACATTCAAGAATTATACCCAAAAAACCATCGTAGATGATAAGTGTTATTTGGGTACTGAGCTTATTTTTACCTTTACAGAGCAAGATTTTTTGAATGCTAAATAATTTTTTCTTTATCGAGGTCTTCGCTCAAAGCGAAGGCTTCGTTTTTATCCTTAAATGCTAAGCCTATACCACACTTGCCTACTCCTAAAGAGGTAAGCAAAGCTCAAAATAAACATTAACCATTCCTTGAAAAACTCCAAATCCATACTTTTACTCAATACCAACGACAATGGCGGTGGGGCGGCGGTGGCGTGTTTGCGGCTTTTGAAGGCCGTTCGTCAATATACCGACCTTAAAATCAGGGTATTAGTACAAGAAAAAAATACCCAAAACCTCGAAATTAGTGTAGTGGACGGCTCTTGGTTGGGTAATAAAATGGCCTTTTTTCGCTTTGTTTTGGAGCGACTTTATTTTCTTTTTTTTGAGAAAAACAAAAGCGTTCGCTACCAGTTCAATCCTGCCAAATTTGGCATAGACATTAGCCAACATCGGCTCGTGAAACAGGCCGATGCGCTGCATTTGCATTGGACAAACTTCGGCTTTTTGTCGCTTGCTGGGCTTCAACAATTATTAAAAACCAATAAGCCAGTCGTTTGGACTTTGCACGATATGTGGGCGTTTACGGGCGGATGCCATCATGCGGGCGACTGCGAGGGTTACAAAACGAGTTGTGGGCATTGTAAATTCTTGAAAAATCCAAGCCAAACCGACCTTTCACATCAAATATGGAAACAAAAAGCTAAGATTTTTGAAGGCCAAAACCTAACCATTGTGGCTTGTAGTGAGTGGCTGGCCAATCGGGCAAGGCAGAGTAGTTTATTCAAAAATCATCGAGTTTTGGCCATTCCCAACCCAATTGATGTTTCAGTTTTTAAGCCAATTACCAAAAAAGAGGCTCGTTTGGCTTTAGGGCTTTCTCCACAAAAGCAATTTATTTTGTTTGCCGCCATGCGGATAGACGCCATCGGTAAAGGCTTTTCTTATTTTGCCGAAGCCCTAACTATTTTGACCCAAGGGCTTGATAATGAGGTAGAATTATTGATTTTTGGGAGTAACCAGTCGGGCGATTTTGATGCTTTACCTTTTAAGGTTCATAACCTTGGCCGCCTGTCAGACCCTCATCAAATTGCCCTTGTATATAGTGCCGCATCTGTTTTTGTGATACCATCGTTAGAAGAAAACCTTCCCAATACCATCATGGAAGCCATGGCCTGTGGTACGCCCTGTGTGGGTTTTGAAGTAGGCGGCATTCCTGAAATGATAGACCATCAGCACAATGGCTATTTGGCTAGTTATAAATCATCAGAAGACTTGGCAAATGGCCTACGGTGGGTGCTTCAAAATGGTGATTATGAGGTACTTAGGCAAAATGCAATTCAGAAAGTAAGCGATAATTATACCGAAGAGGTGGTAGCCAAACGCTATGCCGATTTGTATTAATAAACATTCAGAAAAGAGGCTTTGGCCTCGAAAGAAAAACAAAAAATGACTACACACAACATTATTATTCCCAAAACCGCTCGATATGCCATGCTTGGCCAGATGTCTGAACACACCACCGATGTATGGTTTGTTGTTCACGGTTATGGACAATTAGCTCCTTTTTTTATCAAAAAATTTGAGGCCATTCTTAATAATAACACCGTAATTATAGCCCCAGAAGCACTTTCTAGGTTTTATATGGAAGGTTTCACAGGTAGGGTAGGAGCCACTTGGATGACCCGTGAGGAACGCCAATCTGAAATAACTGACTATGTAAATTACCTAAACTTGGTTTATGATACTGTTTTAGAAAATACAGATGTAAGCAAGATAAAAATACACGTTTTGGGTTTTTCGCAAGGCACAACCACCGTCTGCCGTTGGCTGATGAACGCCCACGCTCGCTTTGACAAGTTGATTCTGTGGGCAGGTTATTTTGGCAATGGTATCGAAGACGTACTATCGCCCGACTTAGTTACCCAAAAAGAAGTACATTTTGTATATGGAAATCAAGACGAATTTTTGAGTAAAATAGATACGATGGCTTATGAACAAAACCTTACCAAAAATATCCCAAACATTAAAATAAGAACTTTTGAGGGCGGGCATAGTATTCCGATTGATGAACTAAAAGCAATGGTTTAAGCCAATCCGAACATCATCAAAACAAAAGACGACCTCCATACAAGAGGTTGTCTTTTGTTTTTCCGTGTTTGGTGGCTCATCAAATACCTTAGCGAAAGTAATACTCTAAGGCAAATTTCTGTGTTATGCCATATTTTGTAAAATTGTCCCAGTACTCAGAGCCACTGAACTCAATTTTGGGAACGATTCTTAAATCAAATTTCTCAAAAAATTTAATGAAGGAGAAAAGAAATATTCGCCACCTTTCATGGTTACAAACTGCTCAAAACTCATGCTAGACACGGGTTTTACCTTGCTGCCAACTTCGTTATATATTTGGGTATATTCATATTGGCCATTTGCCATTGTGTTTACTGACGTGCTTTGGCCAATGATAGGGTCTTGGCCAGTATCGGGCTTCACAAAATTTTGATTGTTTACCCAAGTACTTTGAATAAACTCAAACTGATTGGAAATATCGCTCTGAAAACTCATAAACAACAAGCCCAAACCACCAGTCGGACGGTCTTTGGCATCTACTTCGCCATTGGGTTTATCGGTACGAGTGCCAAACGGAATGCCCCTTCTGGCCATGGTGTGGCGGCGTTCGTTTTCTTCGGTTACGCCAAAATCCGCTAAAAATTTAGCTGACTCCCCCCTAGGGTTACTCTTGCGAATGTGTGCATGAAAAGGGCATTTTGCTCCTTCTCCGTCTGAATTATAATTAAAATTATTGATTTTACCCACTTGGCTATCATCTACGGGAATGCCTATTTTACCGTGTGGCCTGTCCGACCTTATGTGCGAGTCCACATCGCTCACTTTTACGGGCATTCCGTTTTCAAAACGACCAACCACCATTGCCCCTGCCAGTTCTTTTACTTTATCAAATTCTTCGGTTGGCAAATGTCCGTACAGCAATTGAGCCAAATCTTCTTCGGCTTGCTTAAAAGCCGATACATTTTGCTCTAATTTTCTATACACCATATAGCTACCAAAAGCATCGGCTACGCCAGCCCCAGGGTCGGCCACAAGCACCAAATCCCATGCCGATAGCGGGTTCCATTGCGTAACGGTATTGGGGTTGATAACATCTTCTTTAAAAAACTTTGGTTGGCTTATGCCATCAACATAGCCGTTGTGTTCTATGCCATCGCCGTTGGGATTGGTTAGGCCAGCCCCCCGTTGCACAAACGATGTTCCAAATTTTTTAATGGCCGTAACTATCTGTGCAGTAGCGGTGTTAAGTGCCGCAGGGCGAGCCGTATAACCTATGGCATTTGGCTTGCCAATGCCCGACATTGCCAAAATAATTATACCATGGACATTACCACGATAGTCGCTTTCCCAAGTGATAGGTTGGTCGCCAAGGGTATCGGCCGAGGCTTTCATGCCACCTCTAAAGTTTGGGTCTTGTGGGGTTTTGCCGTTTGATACCCCCAAGGCTCTGTACCCCTCTGCCGACAAACTGCACGTGGTATGCAAGGTGTTTTTGTTTGTACTTTCGGCCTGTAAAGCGGCCGTTCGGGCCGATGTTACATTGAGCGAACGCAAAAAAGCCTTGGCTTGAAGCACTTTGCCAGCCGAAATACTAAAGAATATGTTAGATGTATGGTCTCTAGCATGAGATTTTAAGATATTGCCTTGTAGATTATCGGCAATTTTTTGGAACTCTGGGCCATTTTTGCTGAGACCCTTTACAGAAATGTTGACAGGCATGATTTTTGGGGTTTAGAGACTTTATGTTTCCCTTTCAAAAAGGAAACATAAAGCGAGGTTAAATAGAAAAATAATTTTTATGGTAGGCGAGAAGTAAAAAAGACAGCAAACTTGCTAAAAGGAAAGAAGAATATTTTTTGATAAACAGAAAAACTGCAAAAGGTTTATTAGACGAAAGTTTTTTGAATAGCTTGGATTAGAAGGTAACCTCTCTTTTATTCTCTACAAAGTTGTTAATAAAAAATGATTGCTTTTAGCGTAAAAACACCCTATTTTAAAATTAGGTATTTTTACCTGATTGGGCTATTTATGATTTGTTTATCAATAATAATTTATTAATAAAAAATATATAATTATTGTTTATCAATAAATTATTTTACATTTGCAATCTCAAACTTTAACAATTAGCAACATGAAAAATAATTTATTAGTAAAAATCTTACTCCGACTAACCCGACTATGGGTAATTGTTTTGTGCATTACCTTTATTGGTATTTTGGTTGCAGTGGTATTTGGTCTCCAAAAAAAATATACCTTTAGCCAAGATGATACCAGTTATACCCTCGACTATCGTATGACCATGCCCGTACAGGTAAGAATGAATATTTTGAAGGATACCTTGATTGAATATAAGGAAATTAAAGACGGACAATTTGTGTCGGGGGGTAGTATGAATCCATCTTCGAGATACAGAAACACGCCACATTATAAAGAAGTTGTCAAACGTATGAAGGCTCACCCAAAAGACTTTACGGCAGATACTCTTTTTGCAAAATTTATACCTTTGCCTGGCCAAAATCGGCTTAGTTATACTCCTAAACCAGGAGATACAACACATAAAAAGCAACCAATTATTAATCCAATTTGGCCTTGGCATGAAGATGCGACCACAGAGTACCTTAAAACGAATGAGCTTTTTGAAAAACCAATCGCAGACATAGACCTCAGAATTACCCAATTCCAATCGATAGTGGCCGTAGAGACGGACTCGCTTAGAGACAAAATATTCATTAACATTCCCTATATCATCAAATGGGTACTTTTGTTGCTATTTTGGTTTCAGATTTTACGTATTTTAACCAATCTCAACAAAGGGCTGCTTTTCGATGCCAAAAATATTGTTTGCGTGCAAATGATTGGTATCTTGATTATGTCGGAGTTTTTGGTAGCTATTTTTAGTAATTGGTTTTATTTCAATTCTGTTTTTAGCAACATTGTTTACGAAGCTACCCATTTATACAAGCAACTGGGGCCTCAGGCCGTAAAAATTACCTTAGTTCCCAATGCAGAAATTGAGTTTAGTAGTTTATATAAAGGCTTATTGATTTTGGTGCTGGCCACTATTTTCAAGAAAGGATTAGTACTTCAACAAGAGCAATCTTTAACCATTTAAGCCATGCCAATCGTTGTAAACTTGGACGTAATGATGGCCAAACGAAAAATTTCAT